>DAOVYW010000163.1 GCA_030635415.1 Candidatus Firestoneibacteriota bacterium | reverse complement strand
GATCATGGCAGCGGCGATAGAAGAGAGGAATTATATGCCGATGAATTGAAGCAGAAGCTGGATGTCGAGGCTGTGGGACCGATTGGAGCAAAGGAATCCGGGGGCTCTGCCAGTGCCGCCGGCGCCGCTGACGGCAGCTCGGCAGTAGTCCGTACTTCTTTCGGCAATAAGGCCCGGGGCGCCACTCTGACCGGCAGTAATAGTAGTGGAGAGCAGCCGGCTAAGCAGCGAGGGATGGAAGGCGCTGCCGGTTCGGTCACTGGCGGGGTCCAGGCAGCCGGCCGGGCGGATGTGTCTTTCAAGGACGAACTAGCCGCGAAATTACAGGGTATAAAGGGATTGGAAGATGTCCCGGAATTCGTACGGATGGCGCTTTCCAAGATGAGCAAGGAAGAGATTATCGCAGCCCTGGAAGGATCGGACGCCGAGAGCGCCAAGCTGATAGCGGTTCTAACGGCAGCTGTCAGAGCTCTGTTTGGAGAGGTATATGATGAATCCATATTGGGGCGGATACTGAATCTGACTGCTGGAATAGTAAAACTGGAGCAGGCCAGGCTGGTCTTGCTGGGCGGGGAAGCCGTGCCGGCAGATGTAAAGCTGGCAGTCCAAAAAACGCAGGAATTCCAGGATGCGATAAGTATTTCGCGTGACGGGAAGGGACGGGCTATCGAGGTAGTAGACCGGTTTGGAGACCGGCACGTCTTTACCTATGAGTTATCCGGAGTTACTGAAACCATTACTGATGCCAGGGGCAATATTACAGTAAAACATAGGAATGACTCCGGACGGATGCTGTCAGAGAGCCGGGAAGGACAAAACATGACCTACAGTTATGCCTTGGACAGCCGGGGCCAGGTCAAGCAGACCACGGTTACGAAACGCACGGCAGAGGCAGGGACCACGGTTATGCAGTACGATAAGAGCGGACGGCTGATATCCCTGGAAGCGGATGGGAAGCAGAAGACCTTTGCATACCAGGGAGAGGGAGAAGAGGGGGAGATTATAACCACTACCCTTAATGATCGGGGCGAGGTAAAGGAACAAAAATATTTTAAGGCCGGGAGACTGGTCAAGGCCAAACAGCAGGACGGTTCGGAGACGAAATACGAGTACCTGACGGATGAGAGCGGAAAAGCGCTGGCTATGACCGTGCAGGTAACGGACCGTGACGGAGAAACCACTATTCTGAAATATGACGGCAGCGGCAGGTTGGTGTCCGTCCTGGGCAAGCAGTCCAAGCAGTTTAGGAAGATGAAACAGGAAACAACCATGGCGGAGCAGGCCTTGACATTTGAACTTGAGAAGCAACTCTTCGGTGATCCGCGTATGGATAGAAAGCGTATTGAAGAAAATATTTTGCATCGCCCTAAAAAGAAATAACCCCGCAATATTGTAAAGGATCCGTCTCCGGTGAGTGCTATCCCGGAGGCGGGTTTTTTGACAGCCTGGCCTGCCTGGGGCCGGCATTGCAATTTGGTAGTGAAGCCGATCCGCTGGCCATAAACATCAAAATGGGTCTGTCGTACCCAATATTTAATAATCAGTTGATTGCCTTGGAGGCCGAGGCGCCGCTCCTCATTGCTTCAAAGGCAGATAATATTCACATGATCGGTTAAAGGATTTTGGGATGGGAGGACCTTTAGATTAATGTCTTCCTCGGGAAGATTCAGCTTATCAACAATATATTTCCGGATCGTTTTACCTTGTGCCTGCGCCGATAGCGGTTCCACCGCGGTAATCTCGATGTTGATGGTCCGCCGTATATTTTTAATGATATAATCACAGCTTTCTTTCATGAAAGACGCCCCAATGGAAGACAGGTTGGAAGTGGTTTTTTTATTGAATAGAAGCGAAGACAATAAGCTGATATGCAAATTATTATTTTGATGATAGACTAAGCTGGTAAGCGTTTTGGGTTTGTGAGAGGCGGAGAACGGTTTGCCGCCTGGCTTGACCAGAGTAATGGAATATTGAAAATGTTCTCCCACGTTTAACTGGCGGCCGTCCCGGTCGACGCCGTCCCAAATAAATTTTTGCGGCAAGCGGTCTCCGCCCGTTTGCGTGTATAATATGTTTCCTCCATCAGTGGAGACGGTAAACTTCCAGGATTCGAGTATCACATTACGTTTAGGAGATTTAATCTCTAGGATGGGTGGTTTAGAGATAAGCGTTAACCAGGGTGAGCCGGTCATGAGACTGGCGCTGGTCATTGCGCCTTTGACATAACCCGAAATTAATTTATCATAACGGATCCGGAGACTTGCCGGTGGAAGATGATTTTTTACTTTCGGTAAATCCGGAGTTTGAATTGCGGATGGCGACGATAGCGTAATCGGGTTGGCCGAGGGCAGGCGGATGAAATTCTGGTAAGCCTTCATCGCTGCATGGTCTTTATCCAGTTTATAATAGACCTGGGAGATACGCTGATAGGCTGCGGCCCGGTTGGGATCATCAGGGTATTTTTGGATAAAAAAATCAAAATACCTTTGAGCCGGAATATAATTGCCGCCTTCCAAGAGGGTATCTGCCACGGTTAATAGTATGTCCCGGCCTAAATTATTTCGTGGGGGATCGGCAAAAATTTCCTCCCAAATCTGAAGAGCTTTTTGCTGATCCTGAAGCCGGTAATAGGTTAAGCCCAAAAGGTATCGAACATATAAACGTTCAGACGGAGAGCGGTTTTTCTTCAGCCAGCGGGTATAAATGGTCAGCGCTGTTTGGTATTGGTTCAGATTAAACCGGCAATGTCCTTTTACCAAGAGCATGGCATCCCGGCTGGTTTCCACTATCCCCTGATCGGCGAGAATATGCTCCGCCGCCGCGAGTGCGAAAGTATATTGTTCTTTTTCAAGCAGGGCCCAGACCCAGCTTTCTTTAATGAGGTTATGGGAACGGGTATCCCCATGTTTAGTCCCACTTTCATTAAAATAATTCACCAGCGCTGGATATTGCTCCAGCGCCAGCAGGCAACGGCCCTTAAGGTATAGGGCCTCCGGAGTATGTAGTTGAGCCAGGCGCTCCAAAGCCTGGGCATATTTTTGATTAAAAATATCAATCCGCGCCAAACCGGCCAAAACACTATTGTTTTTCCGGTAGAAAGGATAGCGGGAAAGGAGGTCACGATAGAGCCCGGCTGCTGGGCGGTATTTTGATTGCTGCAACAAAATCCGGCAACGATTAGCTTTGATTTCCGGCTTGAGATGGGTTTTAGGATATTGGCCGGGTATGGCACTCCAGATTTTTACTGCTTGGTCAATTTTACCCATATTATAATGGCATTCTCCCAAGCGAAACATCACACTATCCCCGAAGCTTATCGGTTCCAATTTGTCGGCCAACCATTTGTAATAAGGCAGAGCCTGTTGATATTTCCGGCTTCTAAAATAAAATTCACCTACTACATATTTAGCGGCGGGCTTAAGGTGGCTTTGCGGATAACGAGTCAGGAAAGTTATAGCATGGCGTAACGTCTCTTTTGCAGTCGGGTTGCCCTCCATGGCTTTGGCTAAGACACTCCACGCTTCTTGCTCGGCCATCTGGCCGGCGGTGGCCGGGACGGGGGTCAAGTTTAAACCTCCGATTAAAAGCAAATTTATTAACCACCCAAACTTAAAGATTTTCTGTTGCATGCTAAGCTCCCCGGCCGTGGATTTTATTTTTCTTCATCGCGGATTAAAATTCGCCGTCCTCCTGGGCAGAGGGTTTTAATATTTTTTCGATCTTGCTTTTACCGGGTTCGGATAAATTTGCGACGGCTTTTTCAAGAACTTCCTGGCGGTTCTTTAATCCTGTTAGCATGCGGTTAAACGCTTCTTCCACATCATGAAATTCATCGTTTTTACGTATTTTCATAATGCCGTTTAGATTCCCCTTTTCGATTTGCCGCATCATGCGTTTTAAGTTATAAAGGGGACCGGCAATACGATGGGAGTAAAAAAGGCTAATAATCACAATCAGGATACTGCCGAGTAGGGTTGAGAAAAGCATGGGCAACCAAAGAATATCCAAAACCCTCGCAAACACCAAGGTTGGACTGAAGGCGTTCGCGAAATAAACCAAACTTTCGGATGCAGGAGTGAATATATCTTTCACCTTCAGGGAACCTACCGTAATAAAATGCGAAAAGAAAATACTGGCAATTACGACCATCGCAAAACGCCAAATAACCCTATGCTGAAAACCTTTTTCAATCAGAAATTTGCGCCGCCGCTGCGGCTGATTCTTTTTACTTTGCTTTTGCATAATGATTATCCTCTCTTTACGAATTATGGATCATTTACTCGGCTACCACAAAGGCGCCGTTATATGCTCTCCCGCCGATTTCAATCTGGTAAATATAAATTCCCTGTTTGATTTGGTTATGCCGGTCGCGGCAATCCCATTCCGCTAAATATTGATCTCCTGCGTTTTGGACAGGAAGTTTTTTAGCTAAATAACCGCGCAAATTGAAAATACGCACCTCGATATTTTGCGCGGGTTCCCGGGACTTGAAGAAAATTTTCAAGGTACGGAACTGTTGGCCGTGAGGAGTTATAACTCTTGTTTCTAAATGCGTTTCATAAAATAATTTATCCGTATATCGAGGCGTAAGCGTAATGGTGGGGGACGGAGTTTGAGTAAACGTCGCTGTATTGGAAATTATTGTAGGAGTGGGAGTATTCGTGTTTGTGGCAGTCGCGGTAGACGATATTGTACCGGTAGGCGTTACTGTATATGAAGGTGTGCCCGTCGGCGTTATCGTGACTGTTGGAGTAGGTGTTGACGTTACTGTAAAAGTCGGAGAATTGGTCGATGTCGGTGACCATGTGGCAGTCGAAGTGGTTGTATAAGTCGGCGAGCTGGTGGGTGTAAGCGTGCAAGTGGGCGTATCTGTCGACGTAACCGTGTAAGTAGGCGTATCTGTGGCCGTGGCCGTAAAAGTTGGGGTATTAGTCAATGTCGGTGACCATGTGGCGGTGGGTGTTACCGTGTAGGTTGGCGTGTCAGAGGGTGTTGGGGTGTAAGTCGGCGTATGAGAGGGGGTGGCGGTTTGAGTCGGCGTATCAGAGGGTGTAGCCGTAAAAGTCGGGGAATTGGTTGATGTCGGTGACCATGTGGCGGTAGGTGTAACAGAGAGAGTTGGTGAATGAGTAGGCGTAGCTGTGTTGGTTGGTGTGTCAGTAGGTGTGGCAGTGGCGGTTGGTGTATGAGTAGGCGTAAGCGTAGCAGTGGCGGTTGGTGTATGAGTGGGTGTGGCAGTGCTGGTTGGTGAATGAGTGGGTGTAGCGGTACTGGTTGGCGTGTCAGTAGATGTAGCAGTGCCGGTTGGCGTATGAGTGGGCGTGGCGGTGCCAGTTGGTGTATGAGTAGGTGTAGCAGTACCGGTTAGTGTATGAGTGGGTGTAGCGGTACTGGTTGGCGTGTCAGTAGGTGTAGCAGTGCCGGTTGGTGTATGAGTGGGTGTGGCTGTGCTGGTTGGTGTGTCAGTGGGCGTGGTCGTGAAAGTAGGAGTATCTGTGGGTGTGACGGTGTAAGTAGGCGTGGCTGTAACGGTTGGGGTATCGGTCGGCGTATCCGTATAAGTTGAAGTGTTTGTGGGCGTGATCGTATAAGTAGGCGTGCCCGTAGGCGTGGCGGTGAAGGTCGGGGTAT
>DAOVYW010000029.1 GCA_030635415.1 Candidatus Firestoneibacteriota bacterium | reverse complement strand
GACACCTAAACTACGCGGAAATAATTATGCCTACTGAAACAGAACGGTGGAAGCCTGAAATATAATCTTTCAGACTTCCACCGTTAAAAGCAGATAAAGCTAATTTATTCAGCCGGAGCTACTTCCACAGGCACTTCTTCCGCCGGAGCCTCTCCCTCAACTGCCGGAGCAGCTTCTTCCACTGCCAGAACAGCTTCTTCTACTGCCGGAGCATCGGTCTCAGTGCTCTCTTGCTGAGGAGCACAACCTGCCATAATAATAGAACCAGTAAATAGCACGCTCAGTAACAAAACTAATCCTTTATTCATTTTTCAATTTCACCTCCTTTGCTTTGGATCTAAATAGTACTTCCGGTTTACTTTTATTTTATGGAAGTTTAACGTGCGTCAATTCATTTGTCAACTTTTTTTATTCGAGCTCCACCGCCAGTTTGGCGGGCTTTCAAGATACGCTTGGTTTCCTGGGCTATCATATACTCTTCGCGGGTTGGAATCACGGCCACCTTTATCCGTGATTTTTTATCATGGATAAGCATTTCACAAGCTACGGCTTTACGATTTTTAGATGGATCCAATTTAACGCCGATGCCGGCCAAACCCGCACAAATATTTTTGCGCATTTCCGGACTTTTTTCACCAATGCCGGCCGTAAAAATCAGGGCGTCGGTTCCGCCCAAAATAGCATGATAGGCGCCAATATATTTTTGGATACTGTACGCCAGCACCTCCAGCGCGAGTTGGGCCCGGGTATTAGAGGCCTTGGCTTGTTTAATAACCTCACGCAAATCGTTGGATATTCCGGAGAGACCTAGTATCCCGCTTTCTTTGTTCATTAATTGTTCAACCTGTTTAACGTCCAGGTTTTCCCGCCCCATAATATACGGCACAATGGCCGGATCAATATCACCGCAACGACTACCCATCACAACACCGGCCAGAGGGGTTAAACCCATACTGGTATCAACACATTGACCGCGCCTAACTGCCGCCAGGGAAGAACCGTTTCCCAGATGCAACGTGATCAAATTAAGTTTACGGATCGGTCGTCCTAAAAGCCGGGCTCCTCGCTCAGCGACATACTTATGCGAAGTTCCATGAAAACCATATTTGCGTATTTTATGCTCGGTTAAAAAACGGTAGGGCAGGGCATAAGTGTAGGCTTTGGGAGGTATGGTCTGGTGAAAAGCTGTATCAAATACCGCTACTTGGGGAGTGGCAGGCATCATCTTTACGCAAGCCTCGATGCCTTCATAATTAGCCTGATGCAGGGGTGCTAATTCCCGGGCAATACGGTTATTCCTGACACGCTCTCCGATCAGGGCGGCATCGGTGAAATCGGGTCCGCCATGGGCCACCCGATGACCCACCGCGTTAATATCCCGGGCATCCCGGATCACGCCGTCCGTAAGCAAGCAATCCATCATTAAGTGGATTGCTTGCTCGTGGTTGGGCACTGCCAACCTCAGCGGGTCTTTGCCAATTCCGTCAACTAACCGGGTATAATCGGATACCGGTCCGCCCAGCTTTTCCATCAGACCGGCGGCGCGCTCCTTTTCCCCCTGAAAAAGAGTGTACTTTAAAGATGAACTCCCGCAATTTACTACTAGGATCAGCAAACCGGCACCCCACCTGGAGTTTGAGCAATTAGTCTATGACTAATTGCTCAAACTCCAGAGCAATTGAAAATTGAACAATAGAGCAATAAAAAACTCAATTGCGGTCTATTTTCTATTGTTCAATTGCTCAGAAATTAGAAAATTAGACTAAATGCTCAAGCACCCAGGCCTAGAAGTAAAGAATGGCTCGCAAAAGAATCAGGAAACCCTTCCCCTCGTTTTCGGCTAATTTAAGGTTTTTCTTGGCCTTAGCGTAGTCCGCGTTTATGGTTATGGCCTTTTTAAATTCATTAATCGCCCGGGTAAAAAGAAAACGGCATTGTATAAGATAGGCCACGCCCAGATCGTTGTGGATATCCACATAATTAGGATTTTTTTCCAGGATATCTTCCAGTTTCGAAATATAGCGTTCCGTGGATTTCCGATCCACTCCCTCTTCTCCATATTTTAACCGCAAATAAAACTCATTGTAGATTTCACTTCCACTCTGCGACAAAACCGCGGTGCGGGCTTCCACCAGAGCCTGACGAGCTTCTGCAAACCGCCCTTTGGCCAGATAACCTTTGGAAATTTTATAATATTCATTGTTAAAGTTCGCATTTAATTCAACCGCTTGGGACAAATGCATATTTACTTTTTCCTGGTCCTCTTCATCCAGCTTGCCATTCATTGCTGCCTGGGACACCAGACATAGCCCCAGATTAAACTGAGCTTCCGCGTATTTAGGATGAATTTCCAGCGCTTTTTCAAGTTCATTTAAGGCTTCCGGATAATTTTCGGTACGTAAAAACGCTAAAGCCAGATTATTATGAATATCCGGATAGGTGGGTTTTATTTCTATCGCCCGTTGAAAATTTTTTATTGCTTCACCGTACTTCTCCTCCAGGATTAAAGCCACTCCCAAGTGTTTTAAAAACGGCGCCTTATCCGGCTCAAGCGTTAAAGCCCGCCTAAATTCAGTTATCGCCTCTTTACCCATTCCATTCTTTAATAAAACCATGCCCAGTTTGTAATTGGAATTTGCATCCGGCTTTTTCTCAAGCTTTTTGGAAATCCTTATGAGTTCTCTAAACACTTCCACCCGTTCTTCATGCAGATGCTTGACCATTGCCATAAGCTCTTCATCGCCCTGATTGGGATTATAAGGGGTTTCCTGGGTATTAAGCACGCGATCACGATCATTTAAATTAATGATTATTTTCCGGATAGATTCGAAATTCACGCTTCGAATCGTGTATTCACGTTCTATTCCCTGAATCGTAGTAGAAAAACTGAAACCGCTCAACAGCCTTCCTCCTTTTCATCTTGATCTACAACAATATATGATTCTGCTGCAAAAGTCCCTAAGATGTCATTGCGAGCGACCGGGACTATTATTATCGGCTCCGTGCATATTTATAGCGTTCGTTTTTTTTGTTTAATCCGCTATACTTTAATTCAGCTTTAACTTCGCCCCATCCGACTTTGGGCTGGTTTCCCCGCCGGCGATTTAATTCTTTCTTGATTTTCCAGGATCCCCATTCCGGATGAGCTTTGATTACCTGTTGAATACGCTCTATCAGCGTCACCAACCCTATTCCTGGTACGGATAAATTTCCTGGATTTTCATCCGGAGCTGAAGCTATTGCCGGAGCTGAAGCCATTGCCGGAGCTGAAGCCATTGCCGGAGCTGAAGCCATTGCCGGAGCTGAAGTCATTGCCGGAGCTGAAGCCATTGCCGGGGTTGAAGCCGAATAAGAAACCAGAAGGGGTGCCTCGTCAGTAACAATTTCCCGGATCTCCGGTTCAGGCTCGGCTACTACAGCCGCAATGGCCGCTAGTTGCTCCTTTTCTTCAAGGCTTATAACTGTTTTTTGGAGGGGAACAACCGGAGTAGTCTCCGGATCATTTTCGAGCTTACCCTCGAAGTCTTGTATGCCATCTGCGATATTATCAACCGACCCTAATATCGTTGAAAATTCCAACAATTCGTAGACCTCGATCACACTTTCAGACATACCCGCCAGCTTGATGTCTCCGTGATTACCGCGTATATTCTTGATTTCGGAAATAAAAATACCCCATCCGGCCGAACTGATATACTCAGCCTTTTCAAGATCTATAATAATTTTATAGCGCTGTTCTCTAATTAAATTCTGGATAACCCGTTCAAGTTCGCTCGAAGTGGTAGTATCAATGTATCCGGTAACTTTAACCGCCGCAATATCCTGCCGGGCTCCCACTCTTTCTACTGTAATCTGGATGCCCTCCATTACCTCGACCTCCCTATTTTAGACATCAGCAATCGCCATTGTAGCAATTACCGGCCCGGCCTTCTAATAAACATTCCCTGCCGCAAGTTACACAAAACCCAATCTAATTTATGCTTTCTAAAATTCCCTCAGCCATTAAGCCTGGCAGGAGTTGGATGTGCCATGCCTCTACTTCTAAGGCATCAATTCTCCGGTTACCGGGCACGTTTGTCCTTAAATTTACAAATGATTCTACCGGCCGATAATAGCACAGTCCCGGCGGCCTAGTCAACTTTCTTCTTGGCAGCAAAAGCCTCTCTCTCGGGACGTTTCGTCAACTTCAGCCGCTTTAATTCCTGGTAAATCATTCTCTCGGAAAACCCGGAATATTCTCCCTGCGAATCTCTTAAATACTGGATAATACGCCGGGCTCCAAACTCCGGATGTTCGGCTACGATCTTAAGGATTTCCGCTCTTTCCTCCAACGAGAGCTGCTGAATTTGCACATCTTTACGGAGCACGGTGTCACGCAATCCCTGGATACCATACTTGTCCCGCAGGCGTTTCAGGCGATAATAACTGGAGGACGAAATATTCAAGTGTTGGCAGGCCTCTTTTACCGCTATGCCTTGTTCCTCCACCAGGTAAAAAAGCCGTCGCCGCAGGTTAAACTGTATATCGTCGGCCATTGCGTTTTCCTTAATGGCCACACAGGTTATATCATCGTTTTGAGGAAAATTCCCAGTAAAATTCTCAAGCTCTGCTGAAAGCTTTTTCATAAAATCATTGGCGGATAAACCGTGATATTGATGCACTAATTCCAGCAACCGTTTCTCTCCAAACTGTTCGCGCCGGGCATTCATCGCCTCGGTAATGCCGTCGGTATAAACCAGCAATAAATCTCCTTTTTTCAGACTGACGTGATCCTGCGTCAAAGATTTGGCAAACAATCCGGGATCGGGCAGATCTATTCCCAGAGGAAAGCCGCGGGGCTTGAGAAAGTATATCTGCTGATTTTCCCCGCGGTATAGGATCAGCGGATTGTGGCCGGCGCTGGAATAATTAATGACCCGCTGACGAGAATTCAGAATAACATAAAACATGGTTACAAACATGCCCTTTTTCATGTCCCGGGTTACAAAGCTATTCACCTTGCTCATCACATCAATGGCGGACCGGTTGCCCCTCGCCTCCAGGCGAAGGGCGGTTCGAATCATCGTCATAACCAAAGATCCCGGGACCCCCTTACCGGAAACATCAGCCACGGCGATCCCCAAAACATTGTCATCCACCCAGACAAAATCAAAATAATCCCCGCCTACTTCCTTGGCGGAGCGATAAAAACTGGCCAACTCGTAACCTTCTATGCTCGGAGTTTCGCGCGGCAGCAGGGTATGTTGGATTTCCTGCGCCACCTGCATTTCCTGTTGTATCCGTTCCTGCTCCAGCAGATTTTTTTGGGCCTCTTTAAAGTGGGTGGTCATCTCGTTAAAAACGCCGGCGATTTGCCCGAATTCATCATTGCCCGGTATTAAGATGTGGTGATCCAGCTTACCTTCACTAACCGCCAGCATGCCGTCCAACAATTTTCGCACCGGCGAGACTAAGAAAGTCATTAGAAAATAAGTGCCGGAAGTACTTACCACCAGGACAATTAAAAAAACCATCACCGCATTCTTCCGGCCCGAAGCAATCTGTTTCCGGATGGCTTGCTCCTTAATGCCGATATGCACCACGCCTAAGCGCAGATCGCCCATATAAACCGGATAGCCGATATCATGCACTTCACCGCTGTTAGCGTCTTGAATGGTCTGGATCAGAGTTTGACGTCCCTCCACCGCGCGGAAACCGGGCTGGGAACGGAAAGGCTGAAACATTTCCCGGGTCATCGAATGCGCCCAAATAATGTTTTCATTATCTATCACAAAAGCATAAGCCAGGTTTTCATTGCCACGCACTACGGCCTTCACCATGGCTGTCAGATGCAGATCATCCTGTTTAAGCAGATAATTAACCGCATCCTTAGCCAGCCCCCGGGTGGTTTCCTGGGCGTGCTCCAACATCCTGGTTCGCGAGGAATGAGCCATATTAAAAAACATATAACTAAAAATCATGAAAACCAGCAGACCCACCACGGCAACAACCGGTATTAAAAATTTAGCCTTGATATTTAAGCGGCTTTTTTTATGGACCGGCCCGCGGAAGCCGGAGTCCGGTGTCGGCGGCACGGCCACGGCGGTACCCGGCTTTGCCAAAGGAGTACGTTTAACCAGGCGAAGCACATTGCCCTGACGGGTTGATCGGTAATCCGCTTTATCCATCAGTTTGCGGATAAACCATATTCCCAGTCCGCCTTTTTTGCCTATTTCAACATACCGGTTTAAATCCGGGGTTCTGGCCTTATTCCATTCGAAACTCCGTCCCTGATCATAAACCCGTATCTCCATATCTCTCGGGTATTGTATAACTTTTATCCTGATGTACCCGGGTTCCATTCCCTGATAGGCGTGCCGGACCACATTGGAACAGGCTTCGTCCAGCGCCAGTTTCACATTATTAATTTCAGCCATGCTAAGCGCATTGCTCTCGGCGATCCGGGTAATAAAATCCCTAATCTCGCCCAAGTGGCGTTCCTGCGCCGGGACTTCAAGTTTATGCTCCCGGACTATGGGCCCGCGGTAAATCGCTGTTAATACTTTAGACCAAACGTTCATGGCCGCCTCGGTTCCGTAGATTTTATTTTCGGAGTTTGATCCTTTTTTTCTTCCCGGTCAATTTCAATCCGGATGGCCTTCAGCTTGGCAATCCGGCCCTGGGCTTCCTCAATATTCCTGAGAGCCAGACTGTTAGTCGGCTCGTTGACAAGTATCTTTTCCCATACTTTGATCGCTTCCGCGAAGTTGTTTTCAATGTACAGATCAATACCTTTATAATAAAGTTTGAGATCGTCCGGCGCCATGATATGTATCTCCCCCTGGAGCCTCTGCCGGGTCCGTATCAAATAAAGTTTCAGTTCCAGGTAATCCGGATCATACTTGGCTACGGTTTTAAATTCCACCAGAGCAGCCCGATAAGATTTCGCAAGATAATCCTTGATGCCCTGAAAATAATGCAGCGCCTTGAAATACTCATCCGCCAGAGCGGCCTTGGTCTTTTTCGCCTGACGCAGCTGTTCCGCTTTAATCAGTTGCTTGCGCTTGGCTAACATCGCCTTTTTTTCCCGCCGGTAACGGCGAGCCTCCGCTTTTAGCTTCTTTTCCAGAGTTAAACGGGTTTTCTCAACCGCCGCTTGGGCTCGCTGCTCGGATTCCCGGTCTATCTCGGCCTGCCTCCGTGTGGCCCGTATCCGGCGTTGCTCCGAAACAGAAGTACCGAAACGATAAGCCAGGGAGAAACGGTGGCTTAATCCCAGCGCCTCGCCGGATAATGCGTAGTCAAGCCTGGCTCCCGCGTACTGCATCCCCGCTCCTGCGGTCCAGGCCTTACTGCTGATACCGCCGCGAAGCGCGGCAAAATCCATAATACTGTATTCCAATCCCATAGCCGGCCGGCCCGCCCGCCAGGTTGATTTTTCCCAACTCCCGGTTACTAAGAAGCGCTGATTAAAAGCATCGCGATGCTCGTACTGGTAAGCAATCCCGGCTTTATAATTCAAAGGCAGCACATCAGCCGACTCATTGATGCGCAACCGGGAACCTATTACATTTTGAAGAGTTAATCCAAAGGTTAAATTTTTCCAATCAATCGCCTTGATACCCGACCATTGGGCGAATTGTTCTCCGGGAAGATGATAAAGCACTCCAATATCCAGACCCACTCCGCTGGCAGATTCGTCCAGCAAGCGCTGCTGGTCAATCTTAACGGTGATCCCCGCCTGAAAACCCAACGGAAATTCCCGGCCAAAACCAATAAGAAACTCACGCCTATCCAGACTCCCTTCCCCACTGTCGATTATCCCCGCCTTTTCATTACGCAAAATAATCCCCTCTGTGCTTACCCGCACAGCTCCCAGCGCGAAAGTACCCCAATCCAAAAGCGGATAAGCTACGCCTAGAAAATCATAAGGAGTATCGAAAAAAAGTTCGATGTGCATTGCTGAAATTTCGATTTGTTCTATCCGGGCCAAGCCGCCGGGATTCCAAAACAAAGATGAAACATCATCGGCTACTGCCACAAACGCGCCGGATAAGGCCAGCGCGCGCGATCCCGCGCCGAGTTCAAAAGGATTATTGGTTCCGGCATCCTGGACCCCTGCCAAACTTACGGCTGGGAAACCCATGCTCAGACAGAGTAACAGTCTTGTAATCATGCGGCAATGTTTCATCACCAAGTTAACCTCTTACTGGAGTCATTTCATTCCCGCATGCCTTTAGCGGGAATCCAAAGACTTTGATTCTAAAAAAGTTTATTGTAGGGGTTTAAAACCCGTCCCTACACAATTATTTAATAACCGCGATTTTCCGAACCAGTCGTTGCGTATCCGCGCCGGCCGCGGGAGTTACCGTCAAGACAGCAAAATAAACCCCGTTCAAAACCACCTGGCCGGAGCCATTCCGTCCATTCCATGAATAACGATATAAATTCTGACTCGCTGGTTGGCTTTCCTCATCCACCAGTACCAGCACTGGTTCTCCCACGATATTATATAATTTCAGACTAACTTTGGCATCTGCTTCCAGGAAATATTCAATACTCGTGCTCTGCCGTCCGGCGGCAAAGGGATTAGGGTAATTGATATACGATTCATTTAGACCCCGCGACCGAATATTTACAATGTCAGAAGGCATGGGAAAAGCATCTCCGGCTTCCGCCCTGGCCAGCATAGGCGTCCCGTCCAGAAAAACCGCGGCTATATCGGTTTGAGCCGCTATGGCCAAACGGAAATGCGAATGATCGGGATGTAAGGCAATATTGACTCTCAGCCTAAGTTCGTATGTGCTCTCCGGATAAATAAGCACCTGGCCACTTCCAAATGGAATATATATCCGGCTTGATATTGAGAGGGAATTCAAGTTCACCAATCCGCTCTGATCACTTTCATCCCAAACTGCCAAGCCGGCCAAGACCCGGTTGGCGGGCAATCCGCCTCCGGCCTGGTCTTGCACTGTCACGGTTAAGCCGTTCAATTCATACACCGCAGATCCGCTGGAATTAGGATTCCTTAACCGCAGTGAAAGCATATCAATATCCGGTTCACCCTCCATTACCGTAATCGGCGCTAAGGAGGCGTGTTCAACCAAAACATAAGGATTTTGCGCTAAGACCCCGGCCACACATAGAATAGGCCGGGAACTTCCGTCTATGATTTCAGGCCGAGATATATCCGAAGCATGGATAGTATAGGTAAGATTCGGCTCCATAAAACGGGGAGTAATTACCGCCTGACCGTTGGATAAAGTCACCTCTGCCGGAAGATCACGGATAAAATTGGGATTTCCATCATAACTGATCCTGATGGTATCATTAACTGGGGAAGAGACCAAACCATTTTCTTCCAAAACCCGGATGGTTATGGGAACCGGATAACCGGCTACAGTAGTAGTAACACTTCCGGCATACCCCGGTGAGGTGCCGACGGTAAAATATTCATTCGGCGCCAGTAGGAAAAGCCGGTAATACGGAACCGGCGTTTTTGTGGGAGTCATGGTCGAAGTAGAGGTAATGGTTGAGGTGGGAGTGGCAGTAGGAGTAATCGTAAGCGTCGCGGTAATGGTCGGGGTTCGGGTAATAGTGCTCGAAGGTGTTGGAGTCCCCGTTGGGGATGGGGTGCGGGTAAACGTAGGAGTATGTGTAGGGGTAGTGGTAACCGTATTTGTGGGCGTAGAGGTCGCGGTATGTAGCGGGGTTGAAGTACTTGTAGCGGAAGGGGTCACTGTAAAGGTAATAGTGGGTGTAGGGGTAACCGTAATAGTAAAACTGGGAGTAACCGTAGCCGTGTAGGTCGCTACGTTTACGGCCTGGCTTTTAGTAACCGGCGTACTGGTTTGATAAGTTCCATCATTGAGATATGAATTCCAGTAATAAGTCCCCCCGCTTCCCGGCGCAGTGGCAGTCAAAGTAATGCTGTCAAAGGAACCGGCCGACCAGGGAGAAGTATATGCCACTACAATTTGATTTCCTGAAAAAGATACCAATCCACCGAGTAGATTGGAACACGGTGTCATGGGAACCGTCCACCCGGAAGGAATTGAAATATATAGAGTGTGGATGTCCCCCCCCGAAGTGGCGATTACCGTATAATCATAATTTTGGGTCTGATTTTGAATCGAGATGTTAGGTTGGATATAGGCATCCGCCGCCGGAGTAATGGTCGGCGTACTGGTAGCCGTATAGGTTAGAGTCGGGGTTGCCGAATATGTATTTGACGGCGTGGCCGTCGGGGTCACAGTCGACGTTGCCGTTCCTGTCGGAGTTACGGTTGGCGTGACGGTTGGTGTGCTTGTCGGGGTTGCTGTGTAGGTTGGTGTGCTTGTCGGGGTTGCTGTGTAGGTCGGTGTGCTTGTCGGGGTTGCTGTGTAGGTCGGTGTGCTTGTCGGGGTAGCCGTGTAGGTCGGTGTGCTTGTCGGGGTCACGGTGTAGGTCGGGGTGCTTGTCGGGGTAGCTGTGTAGGTCGGGGTGCTTGTCGGGGTAGCCGTGTAGGTCGGTGTGCTTGTTGGGGTAGCCGTGTAGGTCGGTGTGCTTGTTGGGGTAGCCGTGTAGGTCGGGGTGCTTGTTGGCGTAGCCGTGTAGGTCGGCGTACTTGTCGGCGTAGCTGTTGGGGTTACGGTGTAGGTCGGCGTACTTGTCGGGGTTGCCGTGTAGGTCGGCGTACTTGTCGGGGTTGCCGTGTAGGTCGGCGTACTTGTTGGAGTAGCCGTGTAGGTCGGCGTGCTTGTTGGGGTGGCCGTGTAAGTTGACGTAGCTGTTGGCGTGGCGGTGTATGTCGGCGTAACTGTAGCAGTATAAGTAAAAACCTCCACGAATTGCTGCTTGGTAGTAAGCGTGGTCACAGAATATGTCCCATCATTTAGATAAGCGCTCCAGTAATAATCCCCTCCGGTTCCTGGCGCTGTTGCAGTCATGGTAATACTATCGAAAGCTCCTGCTGTAAGAGGCGAAGAAGAATAATCCACTACAATTTGAGCACCTGAAAATGAAACCGAAACTTCCTGAACATTGGATACCGGCGTATTTGGTACTGCCCACCCACTGGGAATGTGAATATAAAGCGTATTGACTGGATCCGAGGAGGTTACATTCAATAAATATTCATAATCCTGACTTTGCGAGACAATTGAGGTTTCCGGTTCTATCCAACCCTGCGCGGCGGGAGTTGCAGCATAGATGAGATTAGGAAAAGCCATAAAAAAAATAAAATACCCCAAGACAAACCAGACATTGCTCCATTTTCTGATCAATGGACTCTTGTCCAGTGTCATCGTTTAATTCCTTTCTTACGACTTTTTAAAAACGGACATTCATACATTAAAATTTTATTTATTAGCATCAGTTATGGAAAGCCCTTTTTAACGGAATTCTCACACTTTGTCATTCCGAGCGCCCTGGACTAAACCATCCCCTGGACTAAACCATCCAGGACGGGTAGGACCGGCAGTCCAGGAATCTCTAAAATTCTCAATTTTCTTTGATTTTTAAAAAATACCTCTCATAATATCAAAATAATTATTAGCGTAATATTTATTACTTATTTGGATAAATAACTTATAAACAATATTATAGCCTAAAATATTAGATAAAGTAAACTGTAAAATAAATATATTTATACGCATTTTCAAGAATCAGGTTTTTCGTAACATATTGAACTCTTCGTTATGGCCCCATTGATAGTTGCAGGGTCAACCCATACGTTGCCCCTGCGTTCTGCAGTTGGCACATTTCAGCTTTTTAGGAGCTGTCGGACTTAAGTCGTTCTTCCCCTTTTGTGAGACTGTGTCACAATTCGAAAAACGTGATGGCCGCGCTCCCTTCGGTCGCTCGCAATGACTGTTTTTAAAGGATTTTCTGTCATTGCGAGGAGCGTAAGCGACAAAGCAATCTCTAAAACAGGCATTATGACACCGTCTCTTCAAAGGGGGAAGCTACGGAAAAAATTGCTTTGAGCTTAAAGTCCGGCAGGCTCCTAGAAATTGAAAAAGCAGCCTGCGATATTTAGGCGTGGGAAAGCAACAGACTAATATATTACCGCTTTATTCCAAATTTTATTGAAAACCAGATTAAAATTTGTTATTCTGTATTTGAATGAATGCCTGCGATGTTGGTGCTGAAGGAACCAATCTCGAACCAACAGTTGTTGATAGGGAACCGTGTCCAGCTGGCTAGTGCAGGCCTCAGTACAATGGGGAAGCCAAACCCGGCTCTTCGGTGCCCACCTGAACATAAAGGTTCAGTTACGGTCCCTTTACACGGCATCGCGGGTATTTTTCGACTCTTGACACACTTAAAGTTTGAGAATATAATTGGCGTAACCGGTCTATTTGAGTTGAGGCCGATATTAATATAAGCGTGACGGAAATCTACGGAAGTAAGTTGCCTGTGCTATGCTTGCAGGATAAATTGAAATATACGGGTAAGGCTGTTAATTTATAAAATGCCTCATTACTTTAGAGGAGCATATATCCTAATTGGATTTTAAAAAAGCCGACAAGAGAATGTAAAGCAGCATGCTCTTGAGAACTTTTTACCCGTTCTAACTTTCTTCCCCTTCTTCTATCCGTATGTCCGTCCCGTATAAGGGGGCTTATTATGTTCTGGTATTTTATTTTTTCATTCATAATTTTAGGTATTGGTTCAATCGTTGGTTATTTTATACGTAAATCCACGGCAGAAAAGAAGATCCTCTCCGCTGAATCCCAGGCTCACGAACTCCTGAATGCGGCCAAAAAAGATATCGAAAATAAACGACGCGAACTCCTGTTGGAGGCTAAGGATAAGCTTTACAAAGACCGGCATGACTTTGAAGAACAAACCCGCAACCGCCGCCGGGAACTCCAGACTCTCGAAAATCGTCTGCACCAGAAAGAAGAAACCATGGAGCGCCGCCTGGACTCTTTTGACAGCCGTGAGCGCGATTTCCAAAACCGGGAAAAAGAGCTTAACCAATTTCAAAACCAGGTTCAACAAAAACAATCCGAATTACAGAGTATTATTAAGGAACAAAAATCTCGGTTGGAAGAGATTTCCAACATGACGGCCGAGGCCGCTAAAAAGCTCCTGATTGAAACCATGAGCAGTGAAGCCCGCCGCGACGCCTCCCGAATAATCAAGCAAATTGAGGATGATGCCAAAGAGACTGCTGACAGAAAAGCCCAGCGGATTGTTACTATGGCGATCCAGCGAGGAGCTTCTGAATTTACTGCCGAGTTTACTATTTCCGTGGTTCAGCTGCCCAACGACGAAATGAAGGGAAGGATTATCGGCCGGGAAGGAAGAAATATCCGGGCTCTGGAAACCGCCACCGGAGTAGACTTGATTGTGGACGACACACCGGAAGCGGTTATTATATCCAGCTTTGATATGGTACGGCGTGAAGTCGCGCGCCTGGCTCTGGAAAAACTTTTGGGGGACGGACGCATTCATCCCGCCCGCATCGAAGAAATAGTGGCCAAAACCAAACTCGATGTTGAAAAGATGATGAAGGAAGCGGGTGAACATGCCCTGCTCGAAACCGGAGTAACGGGACTGCATGCGGAGATCGTCAAACTGCTGGGACGGTTGCGTTTCCGCACCAGTTATGGTCAAAATGTCCTGCAGCACTCACTGGAAGTCGCACACCTAGCCGGCATTATGGCTACGGAGTTAAACGTCGACGCGAAGCTGGCCAATCGGGCCGGTTTACTCCACGATATCGGAAAGGCCGTAGACCGCGAAATTGAAGGCGCGCATGCCCAAATCGGGGCCAACCTGGCCGCTAAATACAACGAGCCGGCATCGATCGTTCATTGCATCGCGGCCCACCATGGTGAAATCGAGTTCCAGAGTCTGGAAGCCGTGCTGGTCCAGGCGGCAGACGCCATCTCGGCATCCCGGCCGGGAGCCCGGCGTGAAAACATTGAAACTTATATCAAACGGCTTAAAAAACTTGAAGATATTTCCATGTCTTTTAATGGTGTTTCCAAAGCTTATGCCATTCAAGCCGGACGTGAATTGCGGATTATCGTGAAAGAAGACGAGGTTGAAGACCGCGAGACCGTTCTTCTGGCCAAAGATATTGCAAAAAAAGTCGAGGATGAACTTGAATATCCCGGCCTGATCAAGGTCACGGTTATCCGTGAAACCCGGGCGGTGGAATTCGCTAAATGAGTCTATCCGTAAAACTACTTTTTATTGGTGATATTTTCGGAGAACCGGGTCGGAAAGCAGTGGAACATTTACTTCCCCGTCTCAAGGCGGAATTCCGCCCCGACCTGATTGTGGCAAATGTTGAAAACACGGCCGGCGGATTCGGCCTGACGCCCAATGTAGCCCAGGAACTCTATGGGCTGGGCGTAGAGATATTAAGCTCGGGAAATCATATCTGGGATAAAAAAGAGGTTTTCAGTATCCTCGATAAAGATTCCCGTTTGTTGCGGCCTGCCAACTACCCCGAAGGTGTACCCGGACATGGATGGACAATTTACGAAACCATGGTAGGCGGCCCCAAAATCGGCATCCTCAATCTGGAGGGTAGAATTTTCATGCGCAGCCTGCGTGATCCTTTTACGGTGGGCCGTGAAATTCTTGAACAGATGCGCCGGGAAACCGCCATTATCCTGGTGGATTTCCATGCTGAAGCCACTTCTGAAAAAAGAGCCTTGGGCTGGTATCTTGACGGCCTGGCCACTGCTGTTATCGGCACACATACTCATATTCAAACCGCGGATGAAGAAATTCTTCCGAAGGGAACCGCTTATATAACTGACGCCGGCATGAGCGGGAGCCGTGATTCCGTCATCGGAATCACAAAAGAAGAGGCCCTGCACCGTTTTCTTTATCAGACTCCCTGCCGTTTCACACCGGCCAAAGGCAATTTATGGTTAAATGCCGTCCTGATCGAGGCCGATCCGGCCACGGGCAAAGCTCTCTCCATCCGGCGTATCCAGGCTCCGGTAAAATCATAGCAGGGGACGGTCTGACCGTCCCCTAATGCTTTTCATTTCACAGCTTGTCGGACTTAACACATCCAAAACAATATCCCGAGCGCCTCCCCCTTTTCAAGAGACTGTGTCATAATTGTATTTTAGAGGCAGTTGTGTTACTTTGTCATTCCGAACGAAGTGAGGAATCTCCACGAAAACGCTTAATTTAAAAGGGCGTTTGGAGATTTCTCGGCTTCGCCTCGAAATGACAAATTTTGTGAAATTGCTCAAAAACCGAGTTACGACACAGTCTCCAAAAAGGGGGAAACTCTTGTTACTATATCATAAATCAACAACGTCCAACAGAGACTCCTGCCTGCCGGTCTTACGCCGCCACCTTGGTGGATTGTCTCAGGTTTTTCCTCAAAAACATCTTGATTTTATGATAATTCACAACAATGTCCAATTTCTCCATTGTATCCACCAACGCGCCTAATACATGTTTGAAGCCCAGTTCTGTGATTAATGACTTTGGCGCTGCGATAGTAAGATCACCGGTAATATTCTCAATATCTTTTTCTAAACCACTCCATAGCTCAGAGGATGTGTCAATAGTGCCCAAATCCGTCCAATCTTCGCAAAACTCTCTCACCAGTCTTGAAAAAATCAGCAGATTACGCGCCTGCTGATCCGGCTTTATTGCTGCTAATTCTTTATCTCCCACTTGATCAGGGTACATCAGGTTATACAAGCGCTTGGCAAACACAGCCTGGGCACGCGTTCGCTTTTTTGATGTATCGGCATTAGCCAATTGCCGCAAAGCCCTAGCCATGGGATGTGATGAATTTATGAATTCCAATGGTTCATTGTCATCCATTCTATTGAATTTCATCAAAATCCCAAAATTACTATATTTTAACTTGTCTCGCAATTCTATAATTATACTCTGCAAACTTGTATCCAACGCGCTCAAATTAGCGCGCGCTTGGTATTGCTTTTGCACGCGT
>DAOVYW010000055.1 GCA_030635415.1 Candidatus Firestoneibacteriota bacterium | reverse complement strand
GTTCGGAGTACGTTTTAATGACAAAGTGTCGCCCAATATTTTATAAGCTTCTTCCCCTTGGTTGGGCATTCCCGGCAAACCCGGGAGGTTTTAAAGATTCCCCGCACGCGGAATGACATTTGGAGAAGAGAAAGCATATAGCATATTGGAGATAACTCCTTTATCTCAATATGGCCAATTTCCCGGTTCTACGCTGACCCTCATCATTTTGAATTACATATAAATAGATACCGGAAGATAATTTCCGGCCGGACATATTCGTTACGCCTTTCCATTCAATCCGGTCGGAACCGTCGTTCTTTTCCGCCTCCCAAACAAGCTCTCCGCTCAGATTATATACTTTCAGAGAAGCATTAAACGTCAAATGAATAAAATTAATCCGCTTAAACGCCGACTTTATTTCAATATAAGGATTCGGAAAAACAATTACCCGGTCCAGATTATCCGAGGGATGAGCCGTGGTAGTCGGCGTCGGCGTAAGCGTAATAGTCGAAGTCGGCGTAATAGTAGGCGTAATGGTAAAGGTAGGGGTGACCGTCATGGTCGCGGTTCGGGTCCCCGTCGGCGTATAAGTCAGTGTATAAGTAGAAGTTACAGTATAAGTAGGCGTAATAGTAAAGGTCGGCGTACGGGTTGGAGTAGGCGTAAAAGTTCGCGTTATAGTCCTGGTAGCGGTACACGTCGGCGTATGCGTCCGTGTGTAGGTCGGGGTACTGGTTCGCGTAATAGTGGAAGTAGCAGTAAAGGTCGGGGTCCTTGTGCTGCTCGGTGTAATCGTCGGAGTATCAGTAGGAGAATTAACCACAGCGGCATGAGAAAAACTCCATATACCAGACATGCTTGCCATCACTATCAAAGCAAAAACCACTTTATGTTTTGGGAAAATCTTTCTCATCCCTTCACCTCAGAATTATTTTCTAGAAGTAATTAGTCTAGAATTCAGGTATTCCCCTACATCGATCTATGGTTTATCCGGACCCGTTTCTCCCTTAATACTTCTCAATATCATCGCTGAGCGGGCCATAATGTAATTTCAAACCTATTCTGTGAGTCCCGCCCAGATCGGCATAAGATACAAAAGCATAATCCAACTGGAGATCCGCCCAGCATACACTGGCTCCGGCGGTTATACGATGGATAAAATTATCCGATTGCAGGTCATTGCCACCCAATTGTTGACAAAAACCCACCCGGACGGCAACACCTTGCAAGTACCAATATTCACATCCCAGGCGAAGATTTAACCGGTTATCCAAGGGTTGATCAAGCTCCAAAGCGGCATTGATGGTATGCTCCTTTTTTTCACCGAATAACTCCCGGTAGCCGACACCGCCGCGAATATTCAGCGGCAAAGAATCGCCTTTAATGTCCGGCCCGATATTCCGGATAGCCAATCCCGCGGATATTTTATTATCCATAAAATGAACCAGCAGACCCAAATCGGCCGCCTCTCCAAAAAGATCTTCCGGTCCCAGCCGGGACATTATAAATTTAATATTCAATCCGACTGAAATATTAGAAACCTGGAATCCATAACCTAATACCCAGGCCAGATCAAAAACCTTTTGAGGATTTTCATCCTCCAAATTATTATCAATATCAGGCATATGACGATATAAAACCTGCAGACCTCCCCCGTAGGTTTCCCCCAGATGCTGGGCATAAGAAAAAATCTCGTATTCCACGTCTCCAAACCAAAAAACATGTTCAAAAGCCGCGTCAAAATAATCCGGAGCAAGGTATGCCAGTCCGGCTGGATTCCATTCCAAACTATTGATATCATCCGCCAAAGCTACAAATGCACCTCCCATGCCGCCCGGACGGGCGGCTTGTCCCACCTTGAGAAAATTAGCCGCCGAGGTCCCTACACCTCGCGCCCCGGCTTGAGTTACTGTTATCAGCAACATCAGGGTGGCTATTAGGAAAACTTTACGCATAAGAATCTCCTTGGATTAGGATCGACATTGAAAATGTACTGTGTTTTTGAAATTAAAAATCAATATATCAGTTATTCACTTTCTCGCATGTGAATATTTTATGCTGTTTTTCAATCCCTGTAAAACCCCACTCCTTTTTTCGAAACCACGTCCCGGCGAAAGCCGCAACAACTACTATCTATCGTTTAAAGACCACCACTTTCCTTAATTTATGGGTATCGCCGGAGTTATATTGAATAACATACACGCCATTAGCCACCATCTCTCCATTGGCATTCGTGCCATCCCAAATCCATGTGCCGGTGGCTGGCAGAGGCGTTCCCGGCGGTATATCAATATTTTGACGTTGCACTAATTCGCCTTCCAGGTTGTAAATCCTGATAATAACGTTGGAAACCAGATGATCGCGGGTTTTGTATGTTATAAGCAGCTCTTCAATCTGAGGATCAAAGCGGTTATGATTAATCAGAAAAGCATCGTTATCCACGGGTTTAGAAGCCGCGTATTCGGCATAAATACGGTTGATAAAAGGCGTTCGGGAAAGAAGGGCCGCATTGGTTATAGTCTCAAAATTAACCTTATAATGAATATAACGGGCAAATCTCTGAATGATAAAAGGACCCACTGCTTGTTCCAGTTCCCAATCCGACCACATACCCTTTTCCAGCGCATAACGGCATTTTATCCGGCTCGTCTCGCTATTGGGATTACCGTCCCAATTCAAGAACTCCACCAGTTGGTCTGAGCCCAGGTCCATATAACGTTCAAAATTTCCTGTCCAGGAATAAACTAAATCCCGTAAATGAAACATATCTATAATGCTGGTCATATAGGCACTGGAAGTATGAGGATCCAGGGGATTGTATCTACCGCCCAAGAGGTATAAAAATCCATTATTAGCCACAACGGAATGGCCGGCCACGGGATACTCCAGCTCCGTATCGGATGGGAGCCAGCAGCCGGGATTAGACGGAGCAGGGATTAAACCTGTAACCGGATCTGGAATACAATAATATACAATTTTTTGAAGAACACCGGTACCGGCATCGTTCTCGCCGCCTACAACATAGAAATATCCGGCTGTGAAAACCACATCATGTTCGGCTAGTTGCTCGAGCAAGGGAGAAGTAGGTACCCAGGGTCCCAGCGTGGCATCCGAATTTATCTGTGCAAAATAAACATTATCCTGGGGAATCCCGGCGGCATTACGTCCACCGAAAATATATACCCGGTTGTTTGCTACGCAGGCCGCATGATCATAAAGCGCTTGCCCCCCCGGCAAGAGAGTAGTTTCTTTCCAGCCTCCGGGGTCGCCAAGTTTATTGATCGATCCTCCGGGATTCGGCCGGCAGTACCAGACTTTATCCTGAAAATCCAGGCTGCTAGTGGTAACATTTATATTTGCGCGTGATATCCCTCCTATTACATATAGATTGGCATTATGTGAAACCACCCGGAAGCGGATAAGGGGCTGATAAATTACCACCTGAGGACTCTGGGCCAGACCCCAAGCGTCAATAATCGGCACGGCAGCTGTTTCTTCCATATCTCCTGCTCCTCCACTGTACCCTCCGCCGGCTTCCGTCTCGTAGAAAACCACGGTTTTGGCCGGCTGATAAAAAGCTTCCAGGGAATTGGCTGTATTATCCAGTATCGGATCCCAATCCTTATAAGCCACAATTGAGAGCGCAGCCGCATCATTAGTCCAAACCTTGGCATTAAGTGTATTAGCACCGCCAACCACATAAATAAGATTATCGCCCAGCGTGGAGGCATGCAAAATAGAATTCAGGGGTATGCTTCCTCCGCTTTCCGGAGCGGCCCAGTTCTTAAGCAGACCACTGGAATCGATCTCGGAATTATAAAGCGTCTGGTAAGAATCCGGCGGGTTGCCCGGCACTCCCACACCACCGGGATACGCATCAACATTCGGTCCCCCGCCGATAACAAATACGGTGGGCACACTGGCGGAAGACTCAGAGTCTTCACTGGGCAAAGGGGAGCGTAATACTGCGCTATGGCCTGTCCAGGTATCGTATTTATGTCCGCCTCCGGCCGAGAGAAAAAGCGTAGTAGCCGGAGCCCATCTTGCTACAGTCGCATTGCTGCTTACCAAGGTTGCAGTGTAAACCTGTTTCTGAACACTGATATTATTTAAACCGCCGATAACGAATAAATGTCCATTAAAAGCTGAAAGATTATGATTATAAACCGCGGCCGGCAGATCCGTGGCGCGGGTCCAGGTATCCTGCTGTCCGGACCCCGGAATCAGCCCGTCACCTTGATTGATTCTGGCATAATAAACCCGGTTTTTGGCCACACCTGAATCTATCCCTCCACATATCCATAACTTGCCGCCGGATACCGCGGCCGCTGCCCCGTAATATGTTTCCGGAAGAGATGTTCCCGGAATCCAGGAAGCTATATCTCCGGTATTGACATCAATATTCCCGATATAAACCGCGGATGAAGCGCCTTGTTCCTCACCGGTAGTTGATCCTCCCAGTACGTAAATCCGGCCGTTGGAGATCACGGCGTTATGTCCGGAAAGCCCGGTTGGCAAAGGGGCGCTGCTTTGAGTCCACCCTGTAATATTACCATCCGGCTGGACCGGAGCAATATAAACACTGTCTTGGGGAACATTGGACGCATTTTTGCCGCCGATAACGTAAATTCGCCCTTCATATTTTACAACCGATGGTCTGAAAAGCGCTTCCGGCAGGGAGGCCACCGCGGTCCAGGTATTACTCTGGTAATAAGCTTTGATAGAACCATCATGTCCGATGATTTTAGCCCAATAAACCGCATCCAGGGGCCGGTTGCCGGTGCTGCGACCGCCAATGATGTATATCCGCCCATTCACTACTATTGAACCGTGTCCATAAGTAGGCCGCGGCAGGTTTGATCCCTCATCACTACTCTTTATTTCTTCCCATTCAGTAATAGAACCATCATCCAAAACAGTTCCATAATATATTTTATTTAATGCCGTGTAGAGAACCTCGCCGGAGGAAAACCTTTCGGCGCTGCCAAATCCACCGGTAATATAAATTTTTCCATTGCAAATAGCGGACCCGGTTAAATAAAGCGCGGCTTCCGAAGGAGACACGGATGTGGTCCAGTTACCAAGTAAACCATAAGGCGCCAACTGGAGATTCCCATCCAGGTTTTGTCCAATAGTAATATTGTCCTCAGTGCCACCATAAAAATCGGTTGTTAAATTATCCATAAACTGCTTGGCGTATATGTCGGCCGAAAGCACAAGCATTCCCGCCACCAGGACTAAAATCCGCATCTTGGCGTTTAATCCCGGGAAAGAGCACCCATATTTCCTTCGCTTTAAAACCGGTTCTTTCTGCTTCATAAAAAATCCACCCTCCTGCCGGCAGGATTCAGAAACCTCAACGAATTTCGCGTTTGGGTGCCTGGATTATTTCCATTATTTTTTTTTGCTGTTCATCAAGATCACACAACAAGCGAATCACTTCGGAAAAAAGATAAAGCACGAGAAAATAAAATCCACCCATTAATAAAACTCCCAGACCGGCCAGTTTTCCGGACCCAGGAGTTTTCCCGAAAAGAATAATCAAGGCCCCAATAATTCCAAGACCGGCTGAAAGGTAGGCTAGTACCTTCATGAAATTTATAGAAATTTTTATAAAAGGATATCTTTCATTCATTGAAATATTCCCCCACTTATAAATAGTTTCTATTGCGAAAAGAGTGTTTTCCCCAAAAACCTGGCTGGTCAGGCAATCAAAGAGAAGGTATTCATTTTAGCTTTTTACAGCAGTTACTATTTTAATACAAAAATATTATTTATTATGCGAGAGTAAGTAAAATTAATTCATTTAAATATAACACTATAAATGTGTTTAGTCAAGTTCACCAAATAATATTTATATTTTTTGTAAGGATTTTTGATTCAAATTATGACTTTAACAGACTGGCCATGCTAAAAATCAAAATACTTAATGAGCAAAAGAACAAGATTAAACGTATCAGCAAATAAAAATAGGTGTTTCTTGACCATTTTATATTCAATAGCCAGGGCAAACTAAACAAGGTATTTCCCAAAAAAAAATTGGTGAAAAAAACCATTCCCAGGATGGTGCTCTTTAGAATCAATACCAATGCCACGCCGATTAAAACCGTAGCAATCAGAGTCCCGGATGAAAATACCCCTCTAAAAAAGAAAGGTAAAGAAAGACCTGAAGTATCGCTAATCCTGGCCAATATAAGTTCCGGCGACCGGCCGGTAGCAAGAAACAAAAAAATAAATACGCATAGCAAGGCGCAGAAAGAAAAAATCAGGCGTTCGGTTAAAAGACCGGAAATATTTGATCCCAGCCATCCAAAAAAAAAGCCTAAAATAAAGAAACCCATCCAGCGGCCGAGAAGATATCCGGCTATTCTGCCGAAAGCCGGACGGATTACGAACTCGCCATTCAAGTGGGGAAAAGAAAAACCAATGGGAGCGGGACGCAATCCTACATATACCACGCTGGCAGCTCCTAAAAAAAAACTGCACAACATTAAAACACAGTAATAATTTCGGAATATCAAGGCGGCAGACATTAATCCTGATCAGTTAGGGGGATACCATCTTTTAGCATTCTATAGATAACGCGAAGGCGTCCTTGGCGTGTTTGGCAAAGAATATTAAAATCCTCTATTAATTTTTTTAGTTTTTTTTCTTTGGGATCGGCATCGGATAAATCATAGCTAAAAGTGGTAGTTCCTCCCTGTTTTTGCTGTTTAATTAATCCGCCTTCACTTAATTCCTGCATATTCGGTTTCAGGTTTTTAAGCGTATAGCTGAAAATTTTCGTCAGTTCATTCAGTGTAAAGTCGGTCTGAGGATTCGCATGAAAAAATCGTATTATTTCCCATTTAATAAAAGAATTTACATATTGCTCCAGAAATTCTCCAATCTCTTCATCAAATTTCATTAAATCATTCAGCAAATCAGTCATAATTCCAACCCTTTAGAAAGTGTCGCCAAAAGCCGTTTTACAAAGAACTCCCTGATTTTGTCATTTCGGGAAGAGCAATCTTATTGGAGGCCTTCCCGAATAGCGCTAACTTAAACATTTTTCAGGCGTTCCCGCAGGGGCATGGCGTTCCCCTGCATAACACATAGTATTACATACCAGGGAATATAATTTTACACCCTTAGCATATAAAAACAGCTTAAGTTAGTGCCATTCAAAGCTATCCTTTAATGTCTTCTATTTGGACTTTCTTATGACTGTATTATCATCCGTCCTCCTTAGAATGTCAAGTATTCAAAATAGAGTTGCCGCCCTTAAGACTTAAAACTTATAATTTATCGTCACTCCCATTATTACGCTTGCCAATCCGGAAATAATATTTTACATTTACCAGTATCAAAGTGTTTCTCCTTAGCTTTCCTGCGCCGGAGAAGCAGCCGCGGGGAATTCATCTTGTATTATCCGCTGCCGACATAACTTCCCCTTAGTAGAGAACGGTCGCGACCGTTCCCTACTATAAAACGGAGATTCCTTTATGCGCCATCGATTGACCCAATTTAGCCAAGCTATTATGGAAATTAATTCCTCCCTTTACCGTCGAACTGTATTAACGTGTTTACTAAAATGGACCGGTGAATTGTTCAACCCGGACTCCTGTCACGTCTTCCTGCCCATATCCCATTCTTCCCTATTCAAAGTCCTAACCTTTGGAAGCCCTCCCCAGCGTCCGCTTAAGTCATTTCGAATTTCCAGGAATCAGTGTATCGCGGGATTGGTTTTTAATACCGGAAAACCCAAATTAACCGGAGAGAACGGTCATATGCCGAACGGCTTGAAAAAACATGTATCTTTTCCCGTCCCGGACAGCGAAAATCCCAACACCCCACCACCGGTTTCCTTAAACGCCGGAAACACTCTAACCGTACCCCTTAAAAACAAATCCAAAATCACCGGTGTACTACAGGTTGCAAACCAGCCGTCATCCCGCGCCTTTAATCACCAGGATCTGAATCAACTTAAAATCCTGGCCGTCCATGCTGCGGCCGCCTTGGAAAACGCCCAAAAATACGAGGCGCAACACAGTTCCAATCTTCAGCTTCAGCATCAGGTTAAAATCAGCACTTATCAACTCCGCAAGGCTAATGAGGAATTACGCCAGATTGATCTGCTTAAATCCGAAAGTCTTTCTATGGCTGCCCACGAATTAAGGCTTCCGGTCACTGTTATCTCCGGATTCTCCAAACTCCTAATCCAGGAAAAACCCGGCCCCTTAAATAAAGAACAATCGGAGTTTTGCGGCATCATTAAAAAAAATACCGTTTATATTGAACGGTTAATTGTGGACATGCTGGATTTAACTAAACTTGAAATGGGAAAACTCGAGATGCATTTTGAGGCCATCTCGCTCCATGATTTGATTAAAGAAGCGGTTCTTTCAATCGAAGGAGGCCTGTCTGTCGGCCACAAGCGCATTCACATGAACATACCGGCTCCTGATATCACTATCCAGGGAGACCGGCTGCGACTGCTACAGGTTACTACCAATTTATTATCTAATGCTTTTAAATATTCCCCGCCGGAAAGTCATATTCTCATCTCTTATGATTTCAATAAAACCCATGCCACTATTTCAGTCGAAGACATGGGTCCGCCCCTGACCGCGGAACAATTATCTAAGATATTTGACAAATTCTACCGCATTAATAATGCCTCCAGAAAAAAAATACCCGGCAGCGGATTAGGCTTGGCTATCTGCAAAAGCATTATTAACAATCATAACGGCAAAATTTGGGCCGATCGTGGTCCGCAAGGCGGCAACGTCTTCCGGTTCCGCTTACACAGGGATTCCGGCCCCACAGTTCCTCCGCTTTAATGTACTATGGGCCAGGTAAAAGCAAAAAAAACCACGTAGAGAATCGCGGCCAGGCTCCCCCCCAGCCCCATTAATGAATGCCGGGTAAAAATCAGGATCAGTGAAGCGCTCACACCCACCAGAAAAGTAATCAGCGAGTACAAACCGGCCGCAGTATAAGGAATCGGTGTAATAAAAAGCACCCAAATGTAGGAAAGTAAAAAGACCCCGAAAAAAATCCCTAATCCCCGCAGAAACTGACGCCGCTCAGCTTTGGCAGCACTATTTTTTTTCTTCATATTATGTTAACTCCTTTTTTATTTAATCCACCGCCGCTGTATCCCACACTTTATCGCGGGGATACAGCGGATATTTTCAGTTAGTTTCCTTCATTCTTGGTTGAAGTATTTGTTCCACTTTCCCCATCAGGGACCGAAAATCAAACATCTTAATCAGCCGTCCGGCTTCTTGATAAATAACTTCATGATTTTCCAAGGCCGTAATTACCAGAATAGGTATTTTAATATGCTCTTCCACCAGGGTCTGGCTTAATTGCCGGCCATTGATATACGGTAATTTCAAATCAAGAATAACCAGGTCAAAAGTTCTTGATTTAAGTAAGTCCAGCGCCTCAACCCCGTTTTCCGCCCCGGCCACCTCATATCCCCGGTCTGCCAGAAAGGCCAACAGGGGGACCCGAATGGAATCCTCATCCTCCACTGCGAGAATACGGTAACATCTTTTGCTCATGTTTCCTGCTCCGAGGTAATAATCGGAAGCCGCACAATAAAAGTGCTTCCCTGTCCTTCGCAGCTTTCAACCGCCATCGATCCGCCATGCTCTTTAATAATCCCATAACTAATGGACAGTCCCAGGCCAGTACCATGTCCCATCTCCTTGGTGGTATAGAAAGGCTCAAATATTTTATTCAGTTCCTCCTGCTTGATGCCCTCACCCGTATCCTGAAACCTAATAACAATTTCCCGGTCCTGCTGTTGACAAGTAATACTCAATTTGCCGCCCTGCCCGGCCATGGCATCGTTGGCATTGTTCAACAAGTTCACAAAAACCTGGGCCAGGCGGTGTTTATCCACTAAAATCAAAGGCAGCTCTTCTGAAAATTCAGTAGTAACAAAAACATGACTAAAAGTTTTGAAATTACCCGCCAACTCCAGAGTATTATTCAATACTCCCCTAATATCCGTCAACTCTCTTTTCGGCTTTTCGTGCCGGGAGAAGGAGAGAAATTTTTTAATAATCCGGTCGATGCGCGTAAGATTATCACCCACCACCCTATAAAAGCTTCTCTGGTTTTCGGCGTTCTCCCGGTTTTGCTGCATAAGCTCCAGGTGGAGTTTTATTCCGGTTAAAGGGTTGTTTACTTCATGGGCCAGACTGGCCGCCATTTTACCCAGCGCTGCCATGTGATCCGAATAGATTAATTTCTGGCGCAGAATTTCTTCCTTGGTAGTATCTTCCGTGATTAAAACCAGGCGGATTATCGGAACTTCTTCCTGGTCGAACCTGACGGCCACCAGCGTATAACGAATAATCTTCCGGCTTCCATCCGGGGCGGTATATTCCAGGCGTTGTCCAATTAAATTTTCCCGGCCTTCCAAAACAGCCCGCGCTTTGGCCTCCAGAAAATATTCTCTCATGATTTTCAGCGGCAGCAGTCCCGGGGATGATTCACAAACCTGACCCGCCATAAGTTCGAATTTAAAATGAACGCCGTTGGTATAAAGAATATTCAACTCCTGATCGAAGATAACCACTCCTACCGGAATATGGCAAAGGATAACTTCCAACTGTTCCTGATACCTCTCTGCCTTCCGGTCAGCGCGATGTATTTCCGAGATTTTTTCTTCAACCGCGCGGTTTAAATTTATATTAATATCCCACAGACGCCGCTCCGCCAGCTTTTTGATTTCGACTATGGCCGTACCCAGAATCAGCAGCAGACTGAAATAAATAATTACTATGGTAAGGATAAATGATTCATCCCAGCCCAGCAAACCTATGGATGAACGAAAGCCGGTAGGAGGATAAAATATAAAAGTAAGCATGCCGGCGAAAAGCAATATATCCATAAGCAGTACTTCCGGCCAACTGACGCAAATAATGTTATAAACGGCAATAAACGTAAAAACCAATAAAAATGAGAAAAACATCAGGTTGGCCGGGTGCAATAACAATGCGATGCTGTCCACTATCACCAGAAACAAAATTAAAGCTACCGCGCCTATCCGATGATCAGGGGGCTTTATCATTCGCAGTAATAAAAGGCAGTAACCCCCGGTTCCGATTAGAATCAAATACATCCAGAATAGATTTTCCGGTGGAATAAATTTCCAGACGAAAGTCATGAAAACCAAGGCTCCCATCAGCGTTAGGGCCAGGCATATCCGAAAAATCCTGAATTCCGGAGCAAAATTATTTTGAACCATCAATCTCAGTATCCTTTCCAGTACCGAACTGCCATGGGTATGGCTGATACAAAAAACACTATGGC
>DAOVYW010000027.1 GCA_030635415.1 Candidatus Firestoneibacteriota bacterium | reverse complement strand
TACTTGAAGGCCGCACCTGGGATGAAATGCCGGAAACCCACAGAGATCAGCAAGAGAGTTTGCAACCAGTGATGGCCGGATTATAAAGGAGAATAGGAATGCCCACTCTGATGGCGCGCATGAACCCGGATCTTGCTATGGGAGATGAACTTTTGAAAAAAACCGGCGCCGGCAACCTGTTCATGATTTTCGGCGAACCGGACGTAAAGATATCTAAGCAGAAAGACGACAAATATGTGGTGGAGATCAAAGGCTTGGACATTTACGATCCCACCACCGGCCAGATTCGCAGTCATGCAACCGATGACATAGCCTGCTGGTTTATTGATACGGATTATAACGGCGAAAGCTTTTTTGTGCGTCACGCCTACTTCTGCGGTGCGGATGAGCCTTACAAAAAGCTGAAGCGTGCCATGCGTGCTGAAATAGATGAGGCGGCATGGTCATCATTGTACGCTACAAAGAGCCGTCCCTTTGATCTACCCAAGAAGGGCAAAATCGCGATAAAAGTGATCAATCACTATGGAGATGAAATATTGAAAGTCTATCAAGTTCAATAAGAGATTTTATTATGGGGCTGAAAAGATGATGAAAAAAACTTTGTTAAATCCCGTAACCTTTAATGATAACACCATTACGAGTTTCTCTATGGATGCTACAGCAGAAAAACATTATGGGAAAAATTCAGTTGATATTTTTGAAGAAATAACAAAAAAGCTGGACGGGCAAAATCGTGATCCGGACGAGTATAATTCTCAAGAAGAAGCATTGTACCATCTTACCTCATGCACAACATACTGTGTAGGAAACAAACAATTAAATTATAGAGATACAATATTTAAGGTACATCCTGCATCTAATGAAATTCATTATTTTCACGGCAGTCCTCGCAATAAGAAACAGTTTGATAATTTTCCATCAGAATGGAAAGAATGAGGTAACTGATTAGTTGGTTTCTATTGCGGAAAGAATCCCTGAGCTTGTCATTTCGAGGCGAAGCCGAGAAATCTCTACAAATTCATTAAAACTCATGCGTCAGCGCAGTAGTAAAATTATTGCTGTTAGGCACACATTGTGATATTATTTTTTTATGGACTATTATAGCTGGAATGAAAAAAAGAACGAAAGGCTTAAGGCTGATCGCGGCATTGGGTTTGAGCAAATTGTGCTCCATATTGAAAGAGGAGATGTTCTTGCGATTGTAGATCATCCCAACAAGGGGAAATATTCCGGGCAGAAGATTCTGGTTGTTGGCGTTGCGGGTTATGCCTATCTCGTTCCGTTTATAGAAAACCCGGAAGGGAAGTTCCTTAAAACTATAATCCCCAGCAGGAAAGCTACCAGAGATTATTTAGGAGGCAAATCATGAAAAAACTTAAATTAGATAAAGAAGAAAGTGTGATTTTGAAGTCTTTTGAAAAAGGCGAATGGAAACCAGCTAAAAACTTAAAGCGTGAAACCATGGAACATCAGCAATATGCCAGAAACACTTTGAAAAAGGATAGGAGGGTGAATATCAGGATATCGTCCAAAGATATTGAACGTCTTCAAACCTTTGCCATTGAAGATGGAATCCCCTACCAAACACTCATGTCCAGCATTTTGCACAGATTTGTCACAGGACGTCTAGTGGAAACCAAAAGATAGAATAGTGCAGAGACCGGTTTCTTTATCCAGAGTTTGCCGAAGGGCATGCCGGCCCGTGGATTTACCCGTACCCGCGGGTGCCGGGAATGGCAGAATAAGATGTAGGGGCGTTTAATTAAACGCTCCTACTCACCGCACGTGATCAAAAAAGGTATTTGGCGCATTAGGGGAAAATATAGTAAAATAGTCATTATCTAAGGTGGTTTTTCATGTCCTTGAAATGCGCGGTCGGTAAAGGTAAAAATCCGGAAAGCGCCCTAGCCGGACAAGCGGCGGCGGAAGAATGCCGGCAAGCCTTGGGAACGGTCATGCCGGATTTATTAATATTATTCGTGAGTGTTGTATATAATCAACAGGAGGTTTTGGAGACCGTTCGGAGGTTTTATCCCGGAGTGCCGCTGATCGGATGCAGTACGGCTGGTGAGATATATACCCTGGGGCCGGATACGAAATCCGTAGCTTTAGTCGCTTTGTCCGGCCTTAAGGCGAAATTGGAAATCGGAGGTGATATTGCGGCCAATGCCCTGGCAGCCGGTAAGATTATAGGACGTAAGCTGGCCGGGAAGGATTGCCGGGCGGTGTTAATGTTAAGTGATGGATTAGCCGGTGACGGTGCGGCCGTGGTTCGCGGACTGCAAGAAGAGATCGGTAATAATATCCCCTTGATCGGCGGTGCGGCCGGGGATGACAACCTGTTCAATATAACTTTTGAGTATCTGGACGGCTCAATCCATTCCGGGACCGTGGTAGCCGCCAGCCTGAAGGGGGGATTTCACTTCGGTATTGGTGTCCGGCACGGCTGGGAGCCGATTGGAATGCGGGTGCATGTTACTAAATCGGAAAGCAACCGCTTGCTGGAAATAAACGGTCTGCCTGCCATTAGATTATACGAAGAATATTTCGGCGAATATACCGAGCGGTTGCGTACCGAACCCCTCGGCCGGCTGGCCGTATACTATCCGCTGGGCCAGGCGGTTCCGGATTCCGGGGAATTACTGCTGCGTGCTCCCCTGACCATGGAAAATGACGGTTCGATTAAATTCGCGGCCGGAGTGCCTGAGGGCGCCGAAGTCCGGCTCATGATCGGCAGCGTGGAAGGAGCGCTCCAAGCGGCGCGTATAGCGGCGATGGAAGCTTTGTCTCAAATGCAGGGACGTTTACCCCGGTTGGTTTTGATCTTTAATTGCGTAGCCCGGCACCGACTTTTAGGACCGCGGGCCGGTGAGGAGATCACGCTTGTTCGTGATATTATGGGGAAGGATGTTCCCGTGGCGGGATTCTATACTTATGGCGAGATTGCCGCCATGGAAGGCATAAAAACCAATCCCTCCTGTTTTCATAATGAGACTATTGTTATTTTGGCTTTAGGGTGAGAAAAATGAAAAAAAATCCTTTTCTGTCACAACAGCATAATTTAAACCAGGCCTACGAAGAGCTGGACCATATAACCAAGATGTTGCTCCGGCGAGATATCATGTTGACCGAGGCTAATATCAAATTGGAAGAAAAAAACCGGGAGCTCGAAAGCGCCCGCCAGGAATTCCTCCGCACCAGCGAATATTTAACCAATCTGCTGGCCCATTCCCCGGATGCTATTTGGGTGCTGGATAATGATGGGCGGGCTACCAGTTTTAATCGCAGCGCGGAGGAACTTACCGGATATCGATCCGAGGAAGTCATGGGCCGGCAGATTGATTTTCTTTTTCTTGAAGCTCCACGTTATCGTGATTTGCTTAAAATGCTTCCGGTGCAGGGGAGTTACCTTAATATCCGGACGAGAATCCGGCGCCGTGACGGCGAGATTTCCGAATTGTTGATCTCGGTCTCCCTGTTACGGGCGGAAGGGGAAAAAGGATGTCCCATTGGAAGTATAACCATGTCAAAATCCATAACCCGGGAGATCCGGCTGGAAAAAGCTTTGTGCGAAGCCAATGAAAAATTGGAGGAAAAAGTCCGGCAGAGGACCTGCGATCTGGAAATTCTTTCCCAGACCTTGATGATCCGGAACCAGGTTTCCACCGTGGCCAGCCAGTCATTGGAACTGGATACGCTTTTGAATAATATATTGCGATTAGTGCTGGAACTGACCGGTTTTAGTATGGGCATAATCTCAACCTTCGAAGCCCGGGATGTGATCTCGGTCCGGGCCCATGCAAATATTCCGGAAAAACTTTTGGAAAGAATGCAAAGATTGGAAAAGGGAGATAGTATCATTGGAAGGGCCAGGGATGACGAAACGCTGCAAGTAGAACGGATTAATTTTGAGGAAATCAATGAAACCGGCGAATGCCTGGTCGTAGCCGTGCCCCTGCGGGCTAAAGGGAAGATACAGGGAGTGATGAGTCTCTTTTCAAGTCTGGATCATGAAATCCTGGGGGAGGAACGGGAGATGCTTTTAGCCATCGGCGTGCAAGCGGGATGGGCGATTGAAAACGCCTGGCTGTATGAACAGGTGCGGGAGGATGTGGTAAAACTACGGGAGGTCGACCGTATTAAGACGGACTTTATTGCCACGATTTCCCACGAACTAAGGACGCCGCTGACTTCTGTTATTGGATTTCTTCGCTATGCCGAGATAGAGATGAAGAAAGGCGATAGAAGCAAACTCGGCCGCTACATAAAAGTGGCCATGGAAAATGGTCAAAAACTGGCGCATATGATCGAGGATCTCCTGGCCATGCAAAAACTTGAGTCCAATACCCTGTGCTTACACATAGAACCTATAGTCTTAAGCGAACTCCTGGAGGAAATCACTGAGGATCTTGGCCCGCTGTTGCAGGCCAAGGAGCAACAGCTGATTTTGGATCTGCCCGAGGGGCTGCCGCCTTTGCCGGCCGACCAGGAGCAGATGGAGCGTGTCCTGACCAATTTGATTACTAATGCAGTCAAATTCTCCGAGGCGGCGGGGACTATTACCATTGCTGTGCGTTATGAAGCCAGGCCGGAACAGTTTGTGATTACTGTCACGGATACCGGGATCGGGATGTCCCAAGAAATACAGGATATGATTTTCGAGCGGTTTTATCAGGCCGAGAGCATGCTGACCCGGAGGATCAGCGGCGTGGGGCTGGGATTAACCATTGCCAAGCAGATCGTGGAAATGCATGGTGGTTCCATGCGGGTGGTGAGCGAAAAAGATAAAGGAAGCTGTTTTACGATAATACTGCCGGCTGTTTCTTCTTCTGACCAGCCGGCGGGCGGAGGTGACCGGCATGAGTAATGATCCCACGGTATATGGAGCCCTAATCGCGGGGATAATTTCATTTATTTCTCCTTGTGTGCTGCCGCTGGTACCGGCCTATCTTTCCTTTTTAGCCGGAGTCGGTGTGGAGAAGATGCGGGGCGGGATCGACCAAGACTTAAGAATGCGGGTTATGCTGGCCGCGGCCGGATTTGTTCTGGGTTTTTCCACGGTTTTTATCCTGATGGGGGTTTCCGCTACTTTAATCGGCCGCTGGCTGGTAGTTAATTCAGCCTGGATAGGAAAAATCGCCGGTCTTGTTATTATTATTCTGGGGATCCACATGACCGGATTAATCCGGATTCCTTTTTTAATGTATGAACGGCGTTTTCGCCCGGGTGTGCGTCCTATGAGAATATACGGCGCTTATGTGGTAGGCATCGCCTTTGCCTTTGGCTGGACGCCGTGTGTTGGACCACTGCTGGCGGGGGTTCTGGTCTTGGCCGGAACCCGCGAGACCGTGGTACAGGGCATGTTTTTACTGGCGGTTTATTCCGCCGGCCTGGGAATCCCTTTCCTTTTAACGGCAATGGCCATTGGACAATTTATGAAATTGATGCAGAATTTTAAAAAATGGCTGCGCTGGGTGGAAATACTCGCGGGTGCTTTGCTGATTTTCATCGGTGGAGTGATGCTGGTTGGAGGCATGTCCCGGCTGGCCGCCTTATTCCCGGTAGGATTGGTTTAGGAGAAGAGGCACTTGCCAACGGCGCCGGTTAAATTAATATTACGTATCCGTGAGATGTTTCGGGTAATCTTCGGTTCCGCGGGAATCAAGCGGAAGCTGAAGGAACAAAACCAAAGGCTACAGCATACCAACCGGAAATTGGCCGCTGAATTGCGGGAACAGAATAAATTAATGGGGGAGATGGAAGCCCGTATAGCGGAACGCTCCCAAGAGCTGGAAAAAGCCCTGGACCAAATGAAAAATTTAGATGCGCTGAAATCCGATTTTCTCTCAATTACTTCTCATGAATTGCGGACTCCGCTTACCATTATCCGAGGAGCATTAAATCTTCTGCAAAACGAAGGCGATAAATTACCGCCGGCCCGTTTTAAAAAATATCTGGATATGGCGGAAAAAAATACCGGACGCTTGATACAATTGATAAATGATCTGCTGGATTTTTCCCGTGTGGAATCCGGACATCTGAGACTGAAGATAAGCCGGGTGGATATGGTGCGTATTATACGGGAGAGTGTGGAGGAATTCCGGGAACTGGGGGATCAAAGGGACCTGAAAATCATGAAAGAATTAGCGCCCAATTTGCCCGGCTTGATGGGAGACCGGGGGAGAGTCAAACAGGTGCTTAATAACTTGATTTCCAATGCGTTGAAATTCACTCCCGTGGGAGGGAAGATAACGGTTAATCTGCGGCAGGATGGAATTTTTTTAGAAATCGTGGTGACCGATACCGGAATCGGCATTTCCCGGCAGGATCAGGAAAAGATTTTTAATAAATTTTATCAAAGCAACGGATCAATAACCCGGGAAACCACCGGGGTGGGTCTGGGGCTCGCGATTGTAAAAGAACTTGTTCGCCTGCATAAAGGCCGGATTTGGGTGGAAAGCCAAGTTGGTCAAGGCTCCCGGTTTTATGTCCGTTTGCCCCTGGACGGGCCCCGGGACCTGGAAAGTGATGCCGATTATAACCATAATGATAATCTAGAAGATGTTCAGAATCAGCCCTTGGTTCTGGACTCATAGATGGCAGGAAATGCGGTTCTTAGGTCAGCACCTCCGAATGGTTGCGGGACAAGCCGGATTTGGTACTGGACAATTCCGGCTTTTGAACGCTTTGGCTGCCAGGGCCGTTTTTTTCTGCGTAAAGGAGGAATTAGCCGGGGATGCTATCGAGGATTAAATCTGGGACTGGCGACTGGAGATGAATTAGAAACTGTGCTGCAAAATCGTGATGGGGCTGTAAAAGCGGCAAAATTGGGGCCTCATTTGCCAGTGATGGGGCAGCAAGTTCATGGAACCGGAATAGCAATAGTAGACCGAAAACATGCCGGAAAAGGATGGTGCCATCCCAACTTGGCTTGGTCGCGTACTGACGGCCTGATTACTACTGCCCGGGGTCTTCCTCTGGCCGTGGCCATAGCAGACTGTCTGCCAATATTATTCGTGGATGAACAAGCCCGGGCCGTGGGCGTGGTTCATGCCGGTTGGCGCGGATTGATGGGTGGTATTTTGTCCCAAACGGTTTTAAAGTTTCAACAAGAATTGGGTATTAGCGCTGAGCGGTTGTGGGTTGCTGTGGGGCCGGGTATCGGACCGGAGGCTTTTATGGTCCAGGGGGAGGTTTTGGCCCGGTTGCGCCGGCATTATCCGGAAGCGGTCCGGAAAGAGATCTCCCCGAATTGCGCCGGTTTTGACCTCTGGAAAGCTGCCAGGACCCAATTGATCAGTCAAGGGATACGAAAAACCCAACTCGTTATTATCCGGGATTGCACTGCCAATCATCCCCGGAAGTATTTCTCGCACCGCCGGGACAACGGGCGAACCGGAAGAATGTTGGGTGTGGTTCAAATAAATCCGAAATAACCCTAAAATTTAAATAGAATTTAAAATTTCCCCCTTTGGCTAAGGGGGGATGGATTCTGGGGAATCATATTTTTATTGTCAATATCATTTTAAGCCGTATAATGCAAGTAAATGAATAATCGCAGCCAATTAATTCACGCCAATATTGCCGCTATTAAAAAAAAAATAAACGCGGCTGCCAAACGGAGCGGACGGTCCGGAAAAGATATTACTCTGCTGGGCGTTACGAAAAATGTGCCGGCAGCGGATGTCCGGATTGCCTTGGCGGCCGGGATTAAAGTGCTGGGAGAGAATAAAGTCCAGGAAGCCAAGGATAAGTTTTCCCAAATAGGACCGGCGGTCCGCTGGCATATGCTGGGGCATTTGCAATCCAATAAAATCCGGTCGGCGGTCTTGATTTTTAACCTGGTGCAGTCGGTTGATTCCAACCGGACAGCGGATTTACTGGATCGCGAGAGCCGTCGTTTAGACCGGCGGATGGATGTCCTGATAGAAGTTAATATCGGGAAAGAGGAGAGCAAATTTGGGGTTTCGCCGGAGGAGACAGAGGCTTTGGTGCGGTATGCGGCCAATAAGCCGGCGCTGCGGGTGCGGGGTTTAATGGCCATGGCGCCTTATGTGCCGGATCCGGAAATGACCCGCCCGTTTTTTCGCGATCTGGCCGGAATATTTAAAGGACTGCGTAACCGCGTGATCCATGATTCACAATGGAATATTCTATCCCTGGGTATGACCCATGATTTTGAGGTGGCAATTGAAGAGGGGTCCAATCTGGTAAGAATCGGTACAGGGATTTTCCATACGCCGGGATTAGGGAGTTTGTAATGAATCAGCCTACTATTGGGTTTTTGGGGTCGGGGAATATGGCGGAATCGCTTATTCGCGGATTGCAGGAAACTGCAGTCTGCTTACCTGAAAAAATCACAGCTTCCGATATCAATGAGATCCGCCTGGCGTATATGGCGGAGAAATACGGCGTTCAAACCACCTTGAATAACCGGGAACTTGCGCGAAAATGTTCGGTGTTGGTATTGGCCGTCAAGCCTCAGCAGGCAGACGCGGTAATGAACGAGATGCGTTCCGTGCTGGATCCGGAGAAAAATATATTAATATCCCTGGTGGCCGGATTAACCACGGCCGGTTTGGAAAAGGCTGTTGGACAGTGGCTTAAGGTAGTCCGGGTTATGCCTAATACGCCGGCCCGGCTACGGGCCGGGACTACGGCCTTTTGCCTGGGGCAATACGCCGGTGAAGCGGAAACGCTGCTTACGCATATGCTTTTCGAGCCAGTGGGCATTGTAGTGCGCGTGGAGGAAGCTTTAATGAATGCCGTTACTGCGCTTTCCGGTTCCGGTCCGGCTTATGTTTTTCACCTTTGCGAAATGATGATAAAAGCCGGAGTGCAAATGGGCCTGTCGTCCCGGGAAGCCGGGGTTTTATCAGTCCAGACTATCATGGGAGCAGCGCGTATGCTGAACGAGACCGGTCAGCCGGCAGCCGAACTACGAGCTGCGGTTACTTCGCCCGGGGGGACTACGGAGGCGGCGCTGGATTACCTGGCAGCTTCCGATTATCAGGAGATATTCATTAAAGCTCTAGAAGCCGCCAGGAACCGAGGGAAGGAAATAACTCTCTCAAAGCCGGAGGAATAGTTAATATGGCCTGGATGCTAATTGTCAGTGGATGGATTTTGGACCTTCTGAGCATATTATGGATTATGCTTATTTTACTTGATATTCTGTTTTCCTGGATAACCACGGCCGGCAAACCTCCCGGTCCGGTCCAATACGGGCTGACTAAAACCGCTGCGCTGCCGGTGGATTTATTAAGGCGCACCATGCCCACGGTTTACCGGGAAATGGATTTTGCGCCTTGGCTCACAATTTTACTGCTGATTTTAATGAGAACTTTCATATTCCGCGCCATGATCTACTGGGGCATGTTGCATCGGCCGGCTGGTTAAAAAATGACTTTTCAAGTTTCTTTTGGATCCCGGGGAGCAACTTTTGAAGTCAAGGTTCAACCCGGGGCCGGAAGTACAGCTATTCTAGGTACCTGGGAAAGCGCGCTTAAAATGAAATTGGCCAAAAAGCCGGAAAACGGCGCGGCCAACCGGGAATGTCTCGAATATTTATCCCGTTGGCTCGGTATTTCCCACCGGAACTTAAAGATTATCAAGGGTGAATTTTCACGGCGGAAAGTGATACGGGTGGATAATCTGACCGCCGAACAGGTGCAGGAGCGGTTGCGGGAGGTACTTTCGTAAGGGCTTCCCTACAATGGTTGTCCTGGAAGTTGTAGGGGCCGGCCTCCTTGTCCTGAGCGAAGCCGAAGGGTGTGCCGGCCCGTGTCTTCAAGTTCATGTTGATATTCAATGGGTGGCCACAGGGGGCCGCCCCCTACGGAAAACATTTGCGGAAGTGGTTGTGGGATTTAACATTGTGAATGTGGGCGGACATGGAAGTCCGCCCCTTCAATGTACACGCTCACTTGTTCTGGAAACAGAAAAAAATATTGGAGCAAAACATGGCGGAATTATTTGATCAAATAAAAGAAGCATCCCAGGCTGTACGCCGGCATACCCGGATTAAACCTGAAGTGGCGATTATTCTTGGCACTGGTCTGGGCGCGCTGGCTGAGGATATCAAGCAGGCAGTGGCTGTTCCCTACCGGGAAATTCCGCATTTTCCGCTATCCACGGTCGAAACTCATGCCGGCCGGTTGTTGCTCGGAACCCTGATGAGCCGGCGTGTGGTGGCTATGCAGGGCCGCTTTCACTGCTATGAAGGGTATGATTACCAACAAATTACTTTTCCGGTGCGGGTGATGCGCGATCTGGGAGCTAAGATATTGATGGTTTTTTCGGCCTGCGGAGGAATCAATCAGAATTACCATCCCGGTGAGCTGATGCTGTTGAGCGATCATATTGATCTCATGAACGGCAATCCCTTGATTGGAAAGAACGATGAAAGACTGGGTCCGCGCTATCTTGATATGTATAATGCGTATGATGATAAATTACAGAGTCTGGCACAAAACATAGCCCGGGAACAGAAAATACCCCTCCATCGAGGTGTTTATGCCGCTTTAACCGGCCCTAATCTGGAAACCGCCGCCGAATACCGTTTTCTGCAAACAATAGGAGCGGATTGTGTCGGCATGTCAACGGTTCCGGAAGTTATCGTGGCCCGGCATGCCGGTATGCGGGTTCTGGGAATCGGTGTAGTTACTGATCGATGTGTGCCTGATCTGCTTGGCCCGGCGGATATCAACGCTATTATTCAAGCTGCCATGCAGGCCGAACCAAAGTTAACCCGTCTGGTGAAGGAAATAGTACGGCGACTTTGATGCTGTAGGGGCGGAGTTTATGCCTTTGTAGAGGTAACCCCCCGTGGTTGCCCCTTAGAGGGTTCGGTTGCTTTTTTCGGGCCGGCATGGAAGCCGGCCCCTACGGTGCTTAAAATTATTTCCATACCAGGATATAATTTATAATCAAGGAGGAAATTAATGCTTAAGGCTATCGAGTGGAAACAGCATAAACTCTTTGTGGTTGACCTGAACAAGCTTCCTCAGAAAGCAGTGAAACTCCAGTGCCGGAATCCGCAGCAGATCGCGGAAGCTATTACTACTATGAAAGTACAGGGCGCGTCCGCGCTTGGCATAGCTGCGGCTTTTGGAGTTTACCTGGCAGTTAAGACTCCCCCCTTGGCCAAAACCTATGACCAGCTTCAGGCGCAGATTGAACAAGCTGTTGTTTTATTGAATCAGACGCGGCCGGCAGCGGCCAGCCTGTTTTGGGCTTTGGAGCGAATGAAGAATTGCGCCCGGAATAACCGTGATCATAAGCTGCCCACGCTGCGTGATATTTTACTACGGGAAGCTATCTCCATTTTGAAGGAGGATGAAAAAGCCCATAAGATTATTTCCGGCTTGGGCGCGGAAATGCTCCGGGACAGTGATCAGGTTTTGACCTATGGAAATGTCGGCGCCTTGTCCGCCGCCGGGCCAGGAGGACCTTTGGGCGTAATTACTGAATCCTTGGCTGGACAAAAAAAAATACGGGTATTAGTGTGCGAAACCAGGCCACGTTTGCAGGGGGCGCGTCTGGCGGCCCTGGAACTGAAACAAGCCCGGGTTAATTTTCATCTGATAACCGATAATATGGCCGCCTATTTCATGCAAAAAGGCCAGATCGATGTGGTGATAGTGGGAGCGGACCGAATTGTTCTCAACGGAGATGCGGTTGGAACAATGGGGAGCTATGGGCTGGCTATGCTTGCCTATTATCATAATTTGCCCTTTTATATAACCGCGCCGGTTTGCGTTTTTGAACGAAAATCCTTTAACCAGGATTTTGTTCCCCTGACAGAACGCAGCCCGGAAGAAGTTACCGGCTTAAATGGCAAGTCGATTTCTCTGCCTAAAGTTAAAGCTTATAATCCCGCCTTTGATATTATCCCGCATAAATATATCAGCGCCATTATAACAGAATTAGGCGTAATCCGCGCCCCTTATGATCAAAATTTAAGGGATTTGTTCTTTTCTCTTGAATAAATTGAACTTGGACCTGGAATTACTCCAGGATAAGATAATCCGCTATTTCTGGTGGATCCATCTTGCGGCTTTAGGTGCTATCCTGGCGGCTTCCGGCGCCTGCGGCTTGGTTTACGAACTGGTTTGGACACGCTTACTTTCCCTTATTTTAGGCAGTACTTCTCTGGGTGTAGCGGCCGCTTTGGCTGGTTTTATGGGCGGGTTGGCTGGAGGAAGCTTGCTGGCCGGCCGGTTTCTGGATCGGAAGCCGCACCTGGCGCTTAAGCTTTATGCTTTTTTGGAACTGGGAATAGGTTTTTACGCCTTAATTTCCCCCTGGCTGCTTACTGGCATCCAAGCCCTCTATGTCCGGTTTTATGGACCTTTGACTGATTATCATTCTTTACTAGTATTACTCCGTTTTTGCCTGGCACTGGTTATGATGGGAATTCCGGCCGCTCTAATGGGAGGAACGCTTCCGGCAGTTTTAACCCATGTGCTTCCAAAACTAAAGCGCGTCGGGTTTAAAGTCGGATTTTTTTATGGTTTGAATACCTTGGGCGGCATGCTAGGGGCTTTTGGCGCGGGATTTTTTCTGCTTCCGGGCTTGGGAATAAAAGCTACGCTATTTTTGACCGCCAGTCTGAATATCATGCTGGCCCTGCTGGTCTTCTATGGTTTGCGGCGGGATTGGTTTGGCATCCAGGAGTGGGAAGAGGAGGAGCGGGAAGAGGAGGAACTGATCCCCAGGGATGAAAAGTTTGAACCTGCCGGGAGCGCCGGAGGTGACCGCCTTTTGGTTTATATCGGCGCGGGGGTTATTGGTTTTTGCGGCCTGGCCTACGAAGTAATTTGGATGCGCATATTGAATTTAACTTTTGGTTCCTCGGTATATGCTTTTTCCACCATGTTAACCGCATTTCTGGCCGGAATCGGTCTGGGCAGCCTGAGCATGGCTTCCCGCCTTAATCGGGAAGAAGAGCCGTGGTATCTTTTTGGATGGTATGAAATGGGGATCGCCTTTTTCGGGGTTTTACTTATTCCGATATTCGGCCGGCTGCCCTTGATATTTCCGGTCCTGTATAATACTTTCTATCACAATTTTAATTCCTTCCAGTATTTGATTTTCGGAATATTTTTTCTTCTCATGATCGGTCCGACCTTTCTGATGGGAGCGTCATTGCCATTGCTGCTGCGGGCCGGTATTTATTCCACCGGCCGCACCGGGGGAGGAGTGGGAAGCGTTTATGCGATTAATGCCCTGGGTGCTATCGGGGGATCGCTGGCCGCCACCTTTCTCATGATTCCCTTGCTGGGTACTCGCGTAAGTCTGATCACTGTCTCCTCGCTCAACCTGGCCGTAGGGGCCTGGGCCTTGTGGCGCTCCACGGCGGTGGAGGGAGTCGGGAAGCGTTTGTGGCCCATGGCCGTGCCGCTGGCGGTCCTGATACTGGTCAGTGGGTATTCGCGATGGAATCCGAGCTATTTAACCACCGGGTTTTACACCACCAATCTGGTAAATCTATTTCATGAGAAAAAGGTTAAAATAACCGACCTGCTTAAAACCGCCGATTTGCTTTATTACCGGGAGGGGATTTCTTCCACCGTTACGGTAAAGGAAATACGCAGTTCCGGCATACGCTCGATCCAAATCAACGGAAAGACCGATGCCTCGACCGGGCGCGATGTAAGGACTCAATATCTGGTCGGCTATCTGCCTTATCTCTGGCAAGAAAACATCCGGGATGTCCTGGTTATCGGCTTGGGTTCAGGTATGACGGTAGCGGCCGCGTTGGAATTCCAGCCGTGCCGGGTTACCTGCGTTGAGATTGAGACCGCAGTGAGGGAAGCCGCAAAATATTTCAAGGATTATAATTACGATTGTTTGAATAATCCCCGGCTTAATCTGATTATCGGAGATGGACGCAATCATCTATTGGCCGTTCCTGACCAGTATGATGCGATTATCTCCCAGCCCTCGAATCCCTGGGTGACGGGTGAGTCAAACCTGTTCACCCTGGAAAATTATCAATCGGCTTACCGGCGTTTAAAGCCGGGCGGGCTCATGGTACAGTGGTTTCATTTTTATACCATGTCAACCCGGGATTTTAAAATAGCACTTCATACTTTTCGCGAGGTTTTCCCGCAAGCTCACCTTTGGTGGCTTCCCCAAAGCGGAGATGTTATCATGTTGGCGGCTAAAAACCGGCCGCTGCGGTATGATTTCCAGATTTTGAGGCACCGCCTGGCCCAGCATCCGCGCCTGAAAAAAGACCTGGAAAAAGTTGGACTGGAAACCTTGGAGGATGTATTTAAATGTTTTGCCATGGGGGAAAAAAATCTGGCTGAGCTTACCGTTGGCGTGCCTTTAAATACGGATGATCATCCACTGATTGAATTTTCCGCTCCGAAATATATTTACCATTTTGAACTGGCGGGGCGTAATGAAGAGATACTCAAAGAGAAACTGGAATCCATCTTTACCTATTTGGATAATTTCCATGTGACGCCGGCTCACCAATATCAGACTTATACCGCGCTGGCTGAGAATTATTTAATCTGGGAGAGTTACGAGCCGCTGCAGGAGGTGGCCTCCCGTCTCACGCGCTATTTTCCCAAGGCGGCCGCGGGATTTTATTATCAAGGTCTATACTGGGCCAAGAACGGAGAGCTGGAACGGGCCGAAAAGAACTTAACCCGGGCGTTGGGAATTAAAAAGCGGTCCCAAAGCCGGCATTACAGTTTAGGTGACTTATCTGATCCTTACCATGATCGGCAGGAATCGCGGGAATACTACCTGAAGAAGCTCAAAACCCGTCCTGGATCCTGGGCCGCACACTATAATCTGGCCATTAGTTATGCCCGGGAGCGCGATTATTCTATGGCGCTCCGCTATTTCAACCGGGCGGTAGAACTGGGCGGACGTTCCAGCGCGCTTTTTTATTATCGCGGACTGATATTTTATTTCCACCGTGAATTGCCGCAGGCGGAGAGTGATATGAAGCGGGCACTTCAAATTAATTCCCGGAATAAAACCGCCAGATCATTAATTAAGTTGATTCAGGAAGAAATCAGGGAATCAGAAGCCGCCGGCCAAAAGCCGAACGCCGGGCTGGATATATAATGTCTGAGCCAATACTCTGGCTTTTTGATCTGGATGGAACTCTAATCCGTACTCATGGCACGGGCGTCCGCGCTATGAACCGGGCTTTTCTCGAGATTATGGGGTGGCACGATGCCCTGGCTGAGATTTCACCGGCCGGGTTGACCGATCCGATAATCGCCCACCGTATCTCGCGAATCAAGCGCGGTTCCGACATGTTGGCGGATGAAATGGATATGGTTTTCAAACTTTACTTGGAGTATTTAGAAGCAGGGATGAGAGACATGAATTATGAGGTTATGCCCGGAATTGTAAAGTTTCTGGAGGAACAGGTGGGCGTTCCGAATGTCATGCTGGGACTGGGAACCGGAAACCTGGAAGCCGGCGCCCGCTTAAAGCTTGAACCGGCAGGCCTGAACCGGTTTTTCCCATTCGGTGGTTTTGGTTCTGATGCCAGGGAACGGTCCGAACTCCTTAGTATCGGAGCAGCCAGGGCCGAGAGCCTGGCCGGCACACGGATACGGACAGAACGAATAATCGTAGTCGGCGATACGCCCCATGATATTAGTGCCGGCCGGACCATTGGCGCCCGGACCTTGGCAGTGGCCACCGGACCATACTCTCAAGCCGAACTCGCGAAATATCAGCCGGATTTGGCCATTAAGGATTTCAGCGAGGTGGAGGCAGTCCGGAAATTTTTCGAAGAAATCCGATAAACCATCGAAAAAGGTGTTATATTAATCGTTTGTTATGGCATTGTTGATAGTTGTAGGAGCGTTTAATTAAACGCCCCTACACAAAGTCCAGTAAGAGAAAAGCTTCTGTGCATGGAGGGGGTCGCAGGCTTAAGCCTGCGACTCCCAAAACGGAAACCTGTAAGTATTTTTTAACCATACCAATCAGTGCTGAGGGAGACACTTATGCCGGAAAAACTTTGGGAAGACGACCAAATGTGTTTTGCCTGCGGAACTAAAAATCCGGTGGGTCTGCACTTGCAATTTACGCCGGAAGGCGAGCAGGGATTGCGGTGCGAATATGTTGCGGGGAAAATATATCAAAGTTATAAAGATGTGGTACATGGCGGTTTTATCGGTCTGCTGCTGGACGAGGTGATCGTGAATTTACCCTGGCTGCGCAGTAAGCAGCTGGTAGTAACCGCGGAACTTACTCTGCGTCTTCATCATCCGGCCCCGGTAGAGCAGCTCCTGATAATTACCGCTGGCTATGACGGAGAGCCGCGGGGGCGTCTGGTGCGCATTAAGGGAGAAGTAAGGCTGGCTGATGGAACTTTAATCGCTTCTGCTCAGGCTAAATGTATGAAAGTCCGGGGAGGGAAAAATTCACTTTCCGCAACCGATACTAACTAAGCAGTATCAATTGAAAGAAACCTGAAATTTAAATAGAATTTAAAATTTCCCCCTTTGGAAAGACTATGTCGTAACTTGATTTGAGGGTGTTTTTTTCTCGTCATCCCGGACTTGATCCGGGATCCAGGATGCGTACTGCTTATTTTACAATGCTTTTCTGGATT
>DAOVYW010000269.1 GCA_030635415.1 Candidatus Firestoneibacteriota bacterium | reverse complement strand
TATTTTGCCCGGATTAACTTTATGCGTTCCTGGAGGATCAAAGGGCCTTTTGATATTATCTTCTGCCGCAATGTTATGATTTATTTTACTCCCTGGATTCGGGAGGAACTGGTAAAGCGTTTTTGGGATATTTTGGCGCCGGATGGATGGCTGATTTTAGGAACAGCGGAAAGTTTACAAACTATTCCTAATCCTTTCACATTTATCCAAAATAACATTTACCGGAAAATACTATGAGTAATTCAGCATCTACACAAAAAAAAAAGCTGGTGGCAATCGGCCTGGCGGAAATGAAAATTTCCGCCAAACCCGAAGAAATCCTGGTTACTTATGCTTTAGGCAGTTGTTTGGGCATAACTATTCATGATCCAGCAGCCCAAGTCGGCGGGCTTTACCACGGCATGCTGCCCGGAGCCCGGTATTTAAATGAGCGGGTTGAGGCCCGGCCGTTAATGTTTCTCGAAAGAGGATTGCCGGTTTTTTTCAAAGCCGCCTATGCCGCCGGCGCGGATAAACAGCGTCTCCGGATCAAAGTAGCCGGCGGTGCCTGTCTCCAACCTAATAAAGGTACGCAAGACGTTTTTGCGATCGGCGAACGGAATTTATTAATGCTCAGGAAAATTCTCTGGCAGAATAATTTAATAATTCATGGAGAAGATTGCGGTCAGGACCTTACCCGCAATTTATTTTTAGATATTGGCAGCGGCAGGACCTGGGTGAGAATCCAGGGAAAAGAACAAGACCTATAGTTATTTTCAAGACAGAGGAGGTTTTAACCTATGCGGCCGGACTTATTATTGGTTGATGACAGCAGCGCCATGCGGCTTTTTATCAAAAAGGCCTTGACTACCCAGGGAATGGAAATCGGGAAATGCGTTCAAACCGGCAAAGGTAAAGAGGCCCTGGAATTACTGGGCCAAGAGCATGTGGACATTGCTTTTATTGACTTGAATCTCCCGGATATTTACGGCCTTGAAATCATAGAATTCATTCGCAAACAGCCGGAACTTCAGCATGTAAAAATCGTGATAATCACCAGCGAAGCCCATCAACCCCGGCTGCAGGATTTTGTAGATCAGGGGATTTTACTTATTCAGAAGCCGTTTACAGCTGAAGATTTGTATAAGCAGATTATGGGAATTATGAGGGAGGACCAATAACGTGCTAACACAAATTACCGAAAAAAGTCTTTTGGAGATAGCACACAAAGTCCTTGAATATCACACTTTTAATTACGCTGAGAATCCCCCCCATAATATCCTGATTAAAGAGACCGATGTGCTCAGTGCTGAAGTTGGTTTCGCGGGAAGATACCCGGGCAGCCTGACTCTCTCTGCTCCCCGGAAAACTCTGATTGAGCTCACTGCCGGCATGATCGGCCTGGAACCGGACCGGGAAATTCCGCCGGTTGACTTGCAGCAGGATGTTTTAGGAGAACTTGCTAATGTAATATGCGGGAATTTTTTAACCCAGTACAAGGAGCTTATCCAACCCTGCGGCATGAATGTGCCCCGGGTTTTTACAGACCGGCTGGGACCTCTGAAAACGCCGACCCGGTTAAAACAAAAACTGATTTTAGTAATGATTGAAGAAAACTGGCTGGCAGTTAAAT
>DAOVYW010000161.1 GCA_030635415.1 Candidatus Firestoneibacteriota bacterium | reverse complement strand
GGAGCGGTTTTGGCGACGAAGCAATCTGTTTTGAACTCGAAACGCCAGAAAAACCGAGATTGCTTCGCTTTGCTCGCAATGACAAATGTACCGTTATTTAAGAGACACTACACTAGCTAAAAATCACAAGTTATGATTCTGCTGCAAAACCCCCTAAGAAGTCATTGCGAGCGACCGTAGGGAGTGCGGCAATCTGATTTTATCCTTATAAAATCGAGATTGCTTCGTCGCTGCCGCTCCTCGCAAAGACAGCAGAAAGGGTTTTGCAGCAGAATCAGTTATTAAATCAGTCTCCCAGACAGATATTATGGCCGCGGGCGGTCTTTAACAAGTAATTGTCCTGGTTAATCAGGTTATAGGCGGTTACGTCCTCCAGGGAGACATCCACGATATCCGGATGCCGGTACGCGACCATACGACCATATTTCCCGTCCTTGATTAATTCCACGGCCTTGACCCCAAACTGGGTGGCCAGTATCCGGTCAAAAGCGCACGGTATGCCTCCACGCTGAAGATGCCCCAAGACTGTAACACGCATGCTGACATCCAACCGCTTTTTTAACTCATCCATCAACTTGAATCCAATTCCGCCCAGACGGACGTTTTGATATCCCACCTCGTCGCTCTCCCTGGCTGCTTTCTTACCTCCCACCGGCTTGGCACCTTCGGCAACAACGATAATCGCAAATCCCTTCCCGTTTTTAATGCGGCTCCGGAGCTTGACGGCTACTTTTTCTATATCATAGGGAATCTCGGGAATCAGTACCACCTCCGCGCCCCCGGCCACGGCCGCGCTCAAGGCGATCCATCCCGCGCCCCGGCCCATAACTTCCAGAATCATAACCCGGTTATGACTGGCCGCCGTGGTCACCAGCTTGTCAACCGCATCGGTCGCCACCTCCACCGCGGTCTGGAATCCGAAGGTGAAATCCGTACAGGAAAGGTCATTGTCTATGGTTTTGGGGACGCCTATGATATTCACCCCTTTCCGAAAAAGCCGTTGGGAAATATCCTGCGAACCATCGCCGCCGATATTGACCACAGCATCAATCTTCCGGGATTTAAGTCGTCGGATAAGCTCATCCGAACGGTCCACATTTTCCCAGGAGCCGTCCGGCTTTTTAATGGGCCAAGCAAATGGAGAACCTTTATTGGTGGTCCCGATAATGGTCCCGCCCCGGACATGGATGCCGGCTACGGTCTTCTTATCCAACTGCATGATTTCCATGGGATCCTTTAAAATACCGTGAAATGCATCTATGGAACCCAAAACCTCCCACTCCTCTTCCTGGCCGGCCCGCTTGACAATCGCCCGAATAACGGCGTTCAAACCGGGGCAGTCGCCCCCGCCGGTAGTAATTAGTATACGTTTTCCCATTTGGGCCTCCTATTTTTTTCGCTGGTTCCAGAAAGGCGACATGTCCCGGAGCTCGGCGATAATCGGCGGCAGAATCTCCAACACGCGATCTACTTCTTCCTGTGTATTATATCGCGAGAAACTAAAGCGTATGGATCCGTGAATATCCGTAAAAGGCACGCCCATGGCCCGTAAAACGTGACTGGGTTCCAAGGAACCGGAAGTACAGGCCGAACCGGAAGAAGCGCAGATGCCGAACTCGTTCAATTTTAAAAGAATAGCCTCGCCCTCGATGTAGGCAAAACTGACATTCATGGTCGCGGGCAAACGATGCTCTACATCCCCGTTTACGCGGGTTTCAGGAATCCGTTCCAGGACGCCTTGCTCTAAACGGTCCCGCAGACCGGCCATCCGTAATGTCTCGGTTCTGCAATCAGACATGGCCAATTCACAGGCCCGGCCCAAGCCAACCTGGCCGGCCACATTTTCCGTGCCTCCCCGGCGCCCGTTTTCCTGATGCCCGCCCATGATAAATGGCACAAACCGGGTTCCCCGCCGGATAAACAAAGCTCCCACACCCTTGGGAGCATGCAGTTTGTGCCCGGAAATCGATACCAGGTCAGCTGCCAGGGTTTGCATATCCATATCCAGCTTTCCCGCGGCCTGCACGGCATCGCAATGGAAAACACATCCTTTTTCCTTAACTATTGCTCCGATCTTTTTCACTGGAAAAACTATGCCGGTCTCATTGTTAGCATACATTATCGATACCAAAGCAGTGTCAGACTTAATCGCTTCCCGAAGCATCTCAATATCCAGCCGGCCTTGGTCGTCTACGGGCAGATAAGTCACGCGATATCCCTGATGTTCCAGATGGCGGCAGGGACTCAGGATTGCCGGATGCTCGACACGGGTGGTTATAATATGGCGTTTTTCAGGAAAGGCTTCCAATACCCCGCGAATGGCCGCATTATCCGATTCCGTGCCACCACTGGTAAAAATAATCTCGTTCTCCCGGGCATGGAACAGTTCAGCGACCTGGGCCCTGGCATCATTCACCGCATGCGCCAATTGACCGCCAAAAGTATGCATGCTGGAAGGATTGCCGTAAAACTCCCGGTAATACGGCAGCATGACATCCAGCACCTCGGGTGCTACCGGTGTGGTGGCATTATTGTCCAGATAGATTACCTTGCTCATGACTTAATATCCTCCACCACGATATCCGGCTCCACGAATTCCCGGAGTTTCCCACCCACCAGATCTTTTAATGTAAAGCCCGCTACCTGGCACCCGGCGCACATTCCCAGCAGGCGAACCTTGACAACTTTGCCTTCAATATCCACCAGTTCCAGATCTCCGCCGTCTTTCCGGAGTTCAGGCCGCACTTCCCGGTCCAGGGTCTCCTGTACCAGCTTCATGCGCTGCAAATTCGTCAGTTTTGTTTTCTCTGCTCCGGCCGGGAGGGGGCTTATTTCCTTCCCCACTCGGCGGAGGATTTCTTCAATCTTTCCGTGGCAGGAACCGCAAGCGCCTCCGGCTTTGGTATAATTGGTCACCTCGTCCACAGTGGAGAGATTGTTTTCCCGGATCGCGCGTTCGATCTTGCGGTCAGTAACACCGAAACATTTGCATACCAGCTCCCCGCCGTCTTCGCCGATGGTGCCGGGCGCCGACGGCTGGACCTGTCCACGGTAATTGGCAATCGCGGCTTCCAGCGCTTCCATACCCATTACTGAGCAGTGCATTTTCTCCTGTGGCAACCCTCCCAGATTTTCGGCAATATCCTGGTTAGTAATCCGCGCGGCCTCGGCCAGGGTCTTGCCAATAACCATATCTGTCAGAATACTCGATGAAGCAATAGCACTTCCGCACCCAAAAGTCTGGAATTTGGCGTCCAGAATTTTTTCCGTATCCGGCTCAACCTTAAGCGTGATCCGCAAAGCGTCCCCGCATACCAGGGAGCCCGCTTCCCCTATAGCATCGGGGCTGGCAATTTCCCCCACATCATGAGGGGGGAGAAAATGCGTTTTTACTTTATCGCTATAATCCCACATATCAAACCCGCTCCTTCCTGGTCTGTTGGGCTTCTATCCAGATAAAAACCGCAACTATAGCGCCTCCAGCTAAAACCATTGCCAGGGTCGCGAACTCATTCCCCCCCCAGGCATCAGGTATACGGTTGGTAAGATAAATAGTCTCCCCGCCTACTTCGCTGCTGGTCTTAAAAGGCCAGATAGCCCAAAGCGATCCTACAACCAATCCCAGGAGGAATCCCATAGTATAATCGTACCAGCGCCGCAGTAAGTGCTTTATGAACCGGGCAAATGCCAGCAAACCCACAATATTCCCTATAGAAAACGCGATAATAATAATAAAATCAAGATAAGTGATTGCCTGGAGGACCTCAAAATAAGCCCCCATAAGCAAGAGCAAGAATGAACCGCTGATGCCGGGCAGAATCATGGCGGAAATACCGACGACCCCGACTCCAAACATGAATATGAGGTTGGGCAGGCTGTGATCACCTGACTTATCCGGACCTTTTTCATCCATACTCGCGGACGTAGCCTTCTTCATTTCATATTTCACTTGGGCTTTTTCCAAACGCGCTTCCTCATTTACGGACTGCGAGAGCAGGAGTATTCCGCCTACGGCCAACAAAGCCATCAACCCGCTGATAATACTCTTTTTTTTAATCAATTTATACGGCACTAATGCCGAAACCGCTACCAAACCGAGAAAGAATCCATAGGTCGGATCATGGAAGGTTTTCAGTAAAAAAGTCATCAAGTTGGCCAAGGCCATAATTGAGGCAATAGCGCCCAATTCCACCAGAATAAGAAACACTGCGTCTATCCGGCGCATTTCGGCCGTAAAAACTTCCCATGCCCGGCGGTTGAATTTTAGCAGGCCCAGCAACGCGGTTAAAGTACACAGGGAAATATTATGGATAGCGGTGATTAGACGCTCGTAAATACTAAGTAGCAGGGCCAGTGTTCCCCCGGATACGCCGGGAATAATATTCGCAATCCCGATAACCATGCCTTTGATAAAAATTTTAACTACTTGCATATACTCCTCCTTATAAGTCTTCGCCAAATTTCCGTTCCCAGATAAATGACCCCGGCCAGTAAAATAATTGTCGCCCCGGCCGGCAAATCAGTCTCATAAGCTATGCCCAGCCCAAAAAAAGTGATCCCCATGCTAAGCAAGACAGCGGCCACCATCATCCGTCCCAGGGAGCGCGCGAATCCGCCGGCAACGGCCGCCGGCAGGGTGAGCAGGGCAATAACCAGAATAATACCCACCACCTGGATCAACAAGACCACTGTCAGGGAGATCAAAACCAGGAGCAGAAGATATATCGCATCGGTTTTCATCCCCCGTAGACGGGCATGTTCTTCATCATAACAGACCGCCTGAAACTGGCGGTAAAATACCAGTACCAGCAGAATGATGGCGCCATCCAGACCCAGGATTTTAACAATATCCGATGGGCTGACCATAAGAATATTACCGAAAAGATAACTCATCAAATCCACATTGTATCCGGGCGTACGCGAAATGAACAATATCCCGAGCGCCATCCCGACAGCCCAGAGAGCTCCAATAATCGTATCTTCCTGCTGCTGGGCACGCAGACTTACCAGCCCGATGAGCAGGGCGGCTATCAGGGCCGAGGCTATCGCTCCATGCAGAGGATGGATCTGGAAAAAATAAGCAATCCCCATACCGCCGAGCGCGGAATGGGCGATGCCTCCGCTGATAAAACTAATGCGTCTGACTACTACATAAGCCCCCATAATTCCGCAGGCCAAGCCGGCCAACAATCCGGCCAGGAGCGCGTTTTGCAGGAATGCGTGGGAAGACAAAGCAATCAGAAATTCAAGCATTTTCCCCTCCCTAAATCTCGAAATATATTAGACCTTCGCTTTCCCGCCAGTGAATACTTCATACTGATTTTTCAATCCCTCGCAAGCTAAGATATGGCGTTTAATTAAACGCCCCTACAACTGTCAACGACGCTCTAACGAACGGTTAATATATTCCTAAATCTCACACTCATGTTTCAACATCCGAACTGAGGTGCCATATAGTTCCTCAATAATCCCGGTGGTTATTTCCCCGGTATGATGACAAACCAGTTTCCGGTTCAAGCAAGCCACCCGGGTTATGTATTCCGAGATAAACCCCAGATCATGCGTCACCAAAATAATCGTAATTTTGGCATTGAGTTCCTTGAAAAAATCAAAAATTCCCCGTTCCACCTGGCTGTCCACGCTGG
>DAOVYW010000130.1 GCA_030635415.1 Candidatus Firestoneibacteriota bacterium | reverse complement strand
CCTGAAAAAATCAGGGTGAGGTGGCTTATGAGTATGCGAAAGATAATTTTTCTATCCATCGACTTGTTGATTTTTTTAATAGTCGTTCCTTTACTGATCATACAGCTCGGAAAATATTTGGAGCAATATTTCAGCCGGCAGTGGAATCCGCTTCTGGGCAGGTTGGTTATTCTGATTTCCCTCCCGGCCGGTTTGATTATATTATTTTGGGCAATATTTGTACAATGGACTATAGGCCGGGGAACCACCTCGCCGCTGCTGCCAAGCAAGAAATTGATTGTTAGCGGACCTTATAAGCTTTGCCGCAATCCCATTGAACTGGGAACTATCCTCTACTATCTCGGCCTGGGCACTTATTTTGCTTCCTTCAATACCGGCTTGCTGGGTTTTTTAATTATGCTGGTTATGGGAGGTATGTATTTTAAGCTGGTGGAAGAAAAAGTACTGGAGAGAAGGTTTGGGGAAGAATATTTAGAGTATAAAAAGAAAACCTCCTTTCTTTTGCCGAAGTGGTGGAAGTAGAGTAGGCGCTCATTGTTTAGGGGATATCCAAAGTTGGCGCTCCCCGGGCCTGGATTTCCATTTCCAGTTCTTCAGCTTCATCCAGCCGGGCGAGCTTTCTTAATAAATCGGCGTAATTTCGCATAATCCGGATCTGGGGCGGATATCCGGCGTCCGGGTTCTCTTTCAGGATGTCCAGGGCCTGTCTATAGAGCGAATCAGCTTCTGTCCAACGCGCCCGGCTAATATGAATTTGGGCCAGACAATCGAGATCCGCGGCAATGCAGGGATGATGGTCTCCCAGATGAACCCGGTCTATTTCCAGGGCTTGCCGGGCCAGGGATTCCGCCTGGTTGAAATGACCCTGAGAACTATAAACCAAGGAAAGGTTTATCAGAGAGTAGGTGTAATCATACCGTGCCGGCCCGGATTCATTATAGCGCAGGGCTAATAAGGAATTAAGACCAGCAGTAGTATTTATGGAGGGATACTCTTGGCGCATAAGGTTTTCCAGCGTGCGGGAATGAGGCTGCAGGGACGAATTGCTGATTCCCGAGAGGTTGTTCCGGAGAGCGGCTGTTTTTTTAAAGAAAGCCACGGCCAGGATGTTTTTTTTCAGGGCATAATAGACTAAAGCCAGGTTATTTACCGCTTCCGCCAACAAGTAGTGATGGGAGGGCAGATTCTGTTCCATTATTTTTAGGGCAAGGTGGCCGTAGAATTCCGCCTCGCTGTATTTTTTCTCGAACCGGTATATTTCAGAAAGGCGGGTTAACAATCTTCCGGTATCTATGTGTTCCGGACCCACCTCAAGCCTCTTGACCGCCAAGGCCATGTATAAGAGAGACTTGGCGTCTTCATAATTACCCTGAAGGCTGTGGAGGAAGATCAGATTGCTCAGGGAGGTTGTGACATACTGATGATTGCTGCCAAAAGCCGCCTCGGAAAATTCCAGAGCCTGTTTCGCGCTTTCGATCGCCGGTGTGTATTCACCAGCCTGAAAATGCTTGGCAGTCTGATGATCCAGCTGGGACCAGCGGCTTACCGGGGAGCAGGCCGCGAGCATGGTGATTAAAGACAGGGGCATAAAATAACGCAGCAACATGCAATAAATCTCCCTAATAGTCCGGCTAAGGTTAATGTGCGTAAGGTTAATATGCGTCGCGTTTGGGGGGAATACTTTCTTATAATAAATCTCCTGGCAATGGCTGTCAACCCCCACGGGGAGCGTAAGTTGAAAATCGGTGATTTTTGTGATATAATAGATAATTAAGAGAGATATTGGTGTCTAACCAAAATAGTGCCTCTCTTCAAGGGATCTGTTTACGAACCGGTTTAAGGGAAGGTTTGCGCCGCCGGGGGAAGATACTTGTTCCATTTCAACGTAAAGGAGAATATAATCATGTCAATATTAACATTAAAGGTTGCGGGAAAGAGCAATCCTGCCACAGTGGCGGGAGCTATTGCCAATAACATCCGGGAAGGCAAGGATATCGAAATTGTGGCGATGGGCCCTCAGAGTGTGAATCAAGCGATCAAGTCCATCGCCATTTCACGATCTTACCTGGTTGATGATAAAATCGACTTGACTTTTCGACCGGAATTTATACATCTTGATCTGGATGGGGAGCGCAAAAGCGCCATAAAGTTGGTGGTACTGACCAAGCCGCTGGAAAATGCAAGCCTGGCGACCCAGGATTCCGCTGCTGCCTGAAAGGCCTGGCAGTCATCAACCTTTTATTTAATTCTCTGGTCTCAGAGGCTGTGTTATAATAAAAAAAAATGTATAAATGTCATCCTAAGTGGCACCAAAGGATCGTCATTACACCGTCTCTCAGAGAAGAAGTTACTGTATACTGTAAAAAAAGGATATTTAAGGAGTTGTATTCCATGTTCTATCGACGTCTAAAAGTCTGGTTCTTGAATAATTGGGTAAAATTGCTGATAGTAACCGCCGTGGTACTACTGGTCTTTTTTACAATTGTCGGTTTGGCCTCGCTGGAATCGTTTTATCTTAATCTTACACTGGCCACGCTTCCGCTCCAGCTGCTGATGGCAGCTCTCAATGCTGTGATTTTTGTCTATCTTTATATGACCGTATTCCGGGGCGGGTTTTCCCAAATGAAAAAAAACAAGGTCAAGTCTTCCTTTGTTAATATCGGGTTCTCCGATATTATCGGTCTGGAACAAGCCAAGCGCGAAGCTTGGGAGGTGGTACAGCTGATTAGGGATCGCTCCCGGTTGAAAGCCATTGGTGGGAAGATTCTTAGGGGCGTGCTTATGGTCGGGCCGCCGGGGTGTGGAAAAACCATGTTGGCCAAAGCCATTGCCAAGGAGGCCAAAGTCCCCTTTTTATCCCTGGCCGGCTCGGAGTTTGTGGAAGTCTTTGTGGGAGTAGGCGCCTCCCGTATGCGCAAGCTCTTTAAGCAGGCGCGGCAGTTGGCCTATGCCGAGGGAGCCTGTATTGTGTTCATTGACGAAATCGAGGTTATCGGACGGGGTCGGACTTTCAGCTACATGGGTGGGGGTGAGGAGACCAACAGTACCCAGAACCAGCTGCTGGTGGAGATGGACGGGCTGGGATCGCGCGCCGAAAATGTGATTGTCATGGGCGCAACCAATGCGGCGGAAGGGGTACTGGATAAGGCCTTGCTGCGGCCCGGGCGATTTGACCGCAAACTGTATATTGACAAACCGAACCTGAAGGAACGGGAAGGACTATACCGCTATTATCTGGCCAAGGTCAAGCATGATCCGGAACTGGATATCGGGCACCTGGCCAGAAAGTCAGTGAGTAAAAGCCCGGCGGATATTGAGAATGTGGTTAAGGAAGCGGCTCTGGTGGCTTTGCGGCAGAGCAAGGAGCAGGTTGAGTATTCGGATATGTCCAAAGCCATAGAGCGTATTGAACTTGGGATCGAACACCGCAAAGACATGATCCCACGGGAACGGGAAATGGTGGCTTATCATGAGTCCGGACATTTAGTCATACTTTACCTGCTACATCCTACGGATGATGTCTTTAAAGCTTCCATTATTTCCCGGGGCGGCGCGCTGGGAGTGGTTCACCATTCTCCGCGGGAAGAAACCTTTACCGAGAACCGCCAGGCCATGATGGCTAATATTAAGGTGGCCTTGGCCGGATATGTCGCTGAAAAAATCCGATTCAATACCACTTCGACCGGGGTAGCCTCGGACTTCCAGAATGCCATGGCGCTGGCGCATAATATGGTCTGGCGGGTAGGCATGGGAGGAAACGGCTTTCTGGGAGATTTCGCATTTCTGCCGGAATCCCAGATATCAGAGTCTCTGAAGGAACGGCTTAATGCTGAGACCGAGAAAATCATTAAGGAATGCTATGAGGAGACCGAGCAAGTACTTCAGCAAAATCGGTATATTGTGGATCGTTTTGCAAAAGAACTGATGGAAAAAGAAGAGCTCGATTACGATGAGATTGACGCCATCTTTGCCGAGTACGGCAAAGCGCATCCCGTGCCGGGCACGGATAAACCGCTGGGTAAGATTCCGGCCGCGACGGAGGTCCTGGACCGGCATCTGCTTCCGGCATCGGCCCCGAATCATTCGGAGAAAAAGAATAATGGTACTTTTCGCAAGCGCCAGACTAAAACCGTTCCGGAAATACGCAGTAAGCGGACCCGTCCGATCCGGTGATTATACGCCTGGTACTTTTATCACTTGTGGTCTTGGGTCCATGCCTGGCCGGGTGCCGGGCGTCCTATCCCACAAGCAGCATGAAGCAGACCATTGCCCGGATTTGCGAAGATGAGTATGGCGTAAAGGTTGAAGTGAAAGAAGTCGGAAATACTATTGGGGCTTTAATTGTAGTTAAAAATATGCTTTTAAGCGATCTCTCGCTTTCCGACCAGGTCCTAAAAAAAATAGAGGATGTTATGCTCACGGTTTCCCGTGTCACGCTTTCCTCGGAAGAGAGATATGAATTTTTTGTAATAGCCATTTTAGACCCGGATACCGGGATTCAGGTTTCTTTCGTCCGTTATATAAAAGATATCCGCCGTTTAATCACTGATGATATATCCCGCAACGATTATTTTCAGCGCTTGCTGATTGAAACCGAGATCCGGCAGCCCTGGCAGAGCGGGAGCCCTCCACCTTACAATCTGAAAGAGTATAAATTAGAGGGCTTCCTGGCCCGCCAGATTTCCGAGCGTATCCAGCTCCAGCTTCAATTAAATTTGGTAAGCCGCCGTATTTTTCAAATCGAGGGAATCGATGGCGGGTATTATCCGGCGGAAGAAAACCGGGCGCGTTTCAAGGACAGCGGTGTGTTCCGGTTGACCGTGCGTTTTCATCCGGAGGCCCTGCCCTTTAAATCCGTGGGAACGCCGGAGATTCGGAAAAATTTTACGCATATGCTGCGGCGCATGGCGCGCACCGTAATCAAGCGCTATGGATTCACTGCTTTTGAGGGGATGGAAATCGTGGATGGAGCCGGGGAGCGGCTGGCGTACTTTGATCGCCAGGCATTTAACCGGGAAAGCATGAATACCTTGATGGAACTCATCCGTTCCATCAAGAAAAAGTAGGGTTGAATTGGGAGCTATGCCGAAAAAAGGGCTGGGCGGAAAGCCGGTTATTATGGCGCGTGGACGACAGGCTTTGCTGTTTATCCACGGATTTACGGCTACGCCTCAGACCCTGCTTCCAGTAGCCGAGAAATTGGCGGAGGCGGATTTTACTGTCTCCTTGCCCCTGCTGCCAGGACACGGGACCACACCGGAAGACATGGCCAATCATTCATCCCGGGACTGGCTGAACGCTGCCTTGGACGCGTGGGATCAATTGGCTGCGGTTTATCCTAACCCGTCTGTGGCCGGTCTTTCCATGGGTGCTGCTTTGGCGCTTCACGTAGCCATCAACCGTCCGGTCCCGGCCGTAGTTGCTCTGGCGCCGGCTTTATATCTCAGGGACTGGCGGCTTCCTTTTATTCCGATTATGAAATACCTTGCACCCTGGAAGCAGGGTGTGGGTAATGATATCAAAGGAAGCCTCTTTAGAGAGGAAACCTATCAGCGTTACCGGTTGAAAAATATCCAGGATCTGCTCAAAGTAATGAAAACCGCGCGTCAAGGGCTGGCGCGTTTAACCGTGCCTCTGCTGGGTATTCAATCTTACGAGGATCACGTAATTCCGCCTTCCTGCCTGGATGATCTCATGCATTGGGCCGGATCACGCCTCAAGGAAAAACACCGGTTAAAAGATTCCTACCACGTAATCACCATGGATAATGAATATCTTAAGGTAGCCGCTCTGATGGAAGATTTTCTTGTCCGTTATATGCCTGCTGTAAAATAAATTCATTAACATTGCTGCGCAAATTAATTTGGATACCGGCTTTCGCCGGGATGACGAACCTAAGAGCCTGTCGGACTTAGGCACCGCCTGAGCAATTAGTCGGTTTTTTAGGTTGTCATTCCCAAATACTCTTATCCCTGGACAAAAGCATCCATGACAGGCAGGACAGGCGGGTATCCATGAATCTGAATTATAAATCTTTTTCTGGACCCCGGTTTTCACCGGGGTGACGAACAATACCAAAAACAGACTAAATGCTCAAACTCCTAGCGAAATAATTCGAAAACGCTTATTAGTGAGAGTTCCAAAATAAGGAGCATGAAAAAAAGTGAAAAAGTGAGAAATATCGAGCAATAACGAGAAAAAGCTCGAAAAATCGAATATTTGGCCAAATACCAACATATTGGGTACTTGAGTTTTATGTGAATTAATTATATAACCCTCATTGCATTAGCAGTCTAGGACTGAGACTGCTAAATGAAATATTATTTGAAGGAGGAAAATTATGAAATTAAAACCACTAGGTGATAGAGTCCTGGTGAAGGCCGAGGAAGAGGGAGAGGTTAAAAAAGGCGGTATTATTATTCCGGATACGGCCAAGGAGAAGCCCCAGGAAGGCACAATAATCGCGGTGGGTCCGGGCAAGCTGGATGACAAGGGTCAGCGCATAGCCATGAACATCAAAGCCGGAGACCGTGTTCTATATGGCAAGTATTCCGGCAGCGAGGTCAAGCTGGATGACCAGGAGTATATGATAATGCATGAAGAAGATATTTATGGTGTTATCGAGAAATAGGACGAAAAACAGAAAATAATAAATTTTTAAAATCCCAGGAGGTAAATAAGAAATAATGGCTAAAATGCTACTTTTTCATGAAGAGAGCCGCCGGGCCCTGCAACGGGGCGTAAACAAGCTGGCGGATGCTGTACGTGTAACTTTAGGGCCCAAGGGCCGGAATGTGGTGCTGGACAAGAAATTCGGAGCGCCGACCATTACCAATGACGGCGTGACTATTGCCAAGGAGATTGACATAGAAGATCCGTATGAAAATATGGGAGTTCAATTGGTAAAGGAAGTGGCTACCAAGACCCATGATGTGGCTGGAGATGGTACTACCAGCGGAACAGTGCTGG
>DAOVYW010000253.1 GCA_030635415.1 Candidatus Firestoneibacteriota bacterium | reverse complement strand
AGTGACAAGTATATGGTTTGTGTAGGGGCGTTTAATTAAACGCCCCTACATCCGTGTTGCCGCAATGTCGGAAATGAAATCAGGTCGAACCAGCAGTAATATTATTAAGCCAATTATCATAAGAACAATAATTAAAACCAGCATAGTAAGTCTTTTTGATCCCCGAGGAACATATCCAAACTGTTTTACAAACTGCGCCACTAAGTCTTTTCGTTCTTTATGCGAACCTTTGGGCAGCCGCGGGATGTGAGTAAACAGCCGCCCTAAAGTCGAATTTAACCGCATACGGGCATTTACCGCCCAGCCGGCTGCTTCCAACAGCACGCTCATATCCCGCTTGCGTATCTTGCTAAAACCCGCAATTATACCCGGTAATAAAATCGCGGTGGCCACGCCTAATAAAGCAACCAGAATATGATTTATCCTTACCTGGGAAAGCGCCTTGGTAATATAAGCAAAAGCCGAGCCCAATGCCGCGATCGTCACGCCTCCTACCAGTAAAAGATTACGTATCATAGCGCCGGCATCCGGGGAAGCGAGATTTTTATCCAGTTTAGCTTGATGGGATTTGGTGAATTTCTCTATCTGGTTTTTTACAAAATCACTAACTTTCTGAAAAGGCGCTTTTACGGATTCCCAGAGGCTGATAGGGTTGACCATTATATCCACTACCTCGGCATCCCACTCCCGGCCGTCTAAAGTAAAAAATATCCCCCGTTTTCCAACTCTAAGTCCATTGGCATTACCGGAAGTCACAGAAGCCATAATCTCAAATTTCATTTCCCGGTCCTGGCGGCCGGTAATTTCCACATATAACAGATACATATAACTACGCTCGGCTATGCTTTTGTGGGCTTGCCGGTCCTGAACTTTCATGGTAAAGGTGATTTCTCTTCCCGCAATTATCAGGGTTCCCCTTTCAAAAAGGGAGCGGCGCTGGGGGTCATAAATATTCGCAAAGCTTACCAGGTTATTGGCCAGCTCCAGCAGCCATCTTTGATATAGCATAAGCTTTTCTAAATTATGGAGCTGGTTTATATCTTCCGCTACTTTTAAATCCTGGGCCATCAGCTGAGTTACCTGTCCCCTAAAAGGCCCCTTAAGATAAACCCGGAGCTGGTCGGCTTCAATTTTATCCACTCTCGTTGAGGGTTTGTTTTTACGCCAGGTTTGATGCGGCCCAAAGATGTCCTTTACCTGGCCCCAGGCTTTTTCCGTAAGCTGCTTGACCGGGCTGCCCAGGACGCGGTTGAGAACCTTGGTTCGCAGTTCCTGCAATTGGGCCTCATATAGAGGATTGATCTTGTCCTTGAAATCCAAAATACCTTCCGGGTTAGGCACGGCCAGGGGACTCGCCTTAAGCCGGGTTTCCATTATGGCTTGATCTGAAAAATCGATTTCTTCCAGTTCCGGTCCGCGAAGCTGCATCTGCGCCGCGGTCCGCTCATCAAACTTCACCATTAAGCACTGGGTGAAAAATTGCTCAATTTTCTCTCCCCCGCCCGCCACCATCTCAAAAGCTTGCGGAGTATCAATCCCCCATGGCATTATTTCGGTGGCATCCTGGCCCGGAAGAATTTCGCCCTGGGTTTTCCACTCCAGATAGGCTTCGGCTTCATTAAAAAATTCCTCGAGTTGTTTTTGCCTGATTCCGGGCCTGCCGCCGGCATCCAAAGACGAACCCATGGTATCCATAACCACACCAATAAATTTGTTTATATCGGGACTGGGACTCGCGTCCGGAGGAATAATGCCATCGCCGTTATTCGCCGCCCGGGCCATAATAGTTTGCACATCCCTAACCTGGGCCAGATTAATCTCCGCCGCCTCGGGGGTGTTAAGATTGGTTAATATAAGCCTGGCAGCACCTAACAGTCTTTGGCCTTCCGGATCATCGGCATTAATATCGCCGAGACATAAGACCTCCGTTCCTTGGGATAAACGGCTTCGATTAGCAAGCACTCCAAATGCCCAAGCAAGCGCCGCTTTAAATTCGCCTGACCGGATCCGGTGATTATTATCCGTATCCAGATACGCCGCCAGGGCCGGATCACAGTCCAGGCTTTCAATTGGAATACTCGTGGCCGCCCAGTAAACCTCATCCAAAAACCGCACTTTTTCCAGATCTTGAGCGTCTTGGATTTTAAGTTGATAACTGCCGCCATAATTCTTAAATCTTAATTTTGACACGAAGAAACTCCCGGGTATCTGTTTTCTCTGTCCGGTCCGCGAAGGAACCGCAGGGTACCTTTTCCCAAAAAACGGACATGCCGGTGGATAGTATAAAATACTACCCGAAGGCGTGTCCATGAGTAAAAAGACTAAATTTCAAATACTCGATCACACTCCAAATTTCATTAAGCCCCGAGGAGAGCGCCGGCCTCCGGAAATTCGGAATTATGATATACTTCAGAATACCGACATGTTACATTATTGCAAGAAAATCAGAAAAGGGGTTTTTTTTATTATGGATCGGGTTGATATTACCGTAATCGGCGCGGGTGT
>DAOVYW010000208.1 GCA_030635415.1 Candidatus Firestoneibacteriota bacterium | reverse complement strand
TCCTGGTTAATATAAATTCTCCCGGAATCCGGTTTCTCCAGTCCTATAATGTGCCGCAGCAGGACGCTTTTCCCCACCCCACTCTCGCCCAAAATCACAAAATTTTTACCGGTGGGAATATGCAGGTTTATGTCGCTTAAAACCATGGCTCCATCATAAGACTTGTATACTTCTTCCAGCCTGATCAAAAAAACCTCCCTATATATTAGGCGCTTGTCGAACTTTAGTCTTTCCCCCTCTAATATCTTACCGTCCTTCCGCTCACAAAACCAGGATAAAGAGTTTGGTTAAAAAAAAGTCGGAAATTAAAATCAGGGTTGAAGCCGTTACTACCGAATTGGTCGTATACCTTCCCACCCCTTCTGTCCCGCCTACCGTGGTTAAACCTTTATAACATCCTACTACCGCGATAATGACGGCAAAAAATCCGGCTTTAAAAAGTCCGGTAAATAAGTCTTTTAACTCGAAAGCTTCTAAGGTAGCCGCAAGATACGCGCTGGAGGAAATATTTTTATGAAATACCGCGATTCCATAACCGCCTAAAATACCGGTAAAATCCGCTATCAATACTAAAGCCGGCAGGCAGATTACCAGGGCCAATCCGCGCGGCACTACCAAAAAGGGGATGGGATTAATATTCAAAGCCCGCAAAGCCCGGATTTGCTCGGTTACCTGCATCGAGCCGATCTCCGCCGTAAAACGCGCGCCGATCCGGCCTACCATCATCAATGATGCAAATATAGGCCCTAATTCCCTCAACATTGAAACACAGACAATATTTGCCACCAGGGGCTGGGCGCCCAATTTCCCCAACTCATCTTGTATTTGCAAAGCCAGTACCATGCCGACAAATAGTGAAATTAAACCGACGATAGGGATAGACTCTACGCCGATGTCCCTGATCTTCAAGAGCAGGCGATACTTTTTAAAAGACAGTTTAAAAATGTGAAACAGGCTTTCCGCCAATAAAATGAGGGCCTCGCCGGTATTAGAGATATATCCCATCAATTTTTTGTCGATTTGCTTAATCCGGTTTTGGAACATTCCTACTCCTTTAAAATAATCGCAACAATGTTGTGGGTGTTGGTCTAAAGATCAAATCCCGGTTTTAGCTATTAATTTATCATACTCGTGTGGCTTAACCGGGCTCCACCCTTCATACCTGAAAATCATAAGCAATTGGCGCCCTTCCGCGCTTTCGGTCTGTTTTATCATCTGGTCCGATAGGCTCTTCAACTGGGCCAGTGTGGTTTGATTCCTTAAATAGACAAAAGGATGAAATGGAAATTCCTCCGAGCTATATAATATTTTTAAATCCCGGCGCGCCGCAGGATTCAATTCGCACATACTGGTAAAATCCTTGCCCCAGACCAAGGCCGCTAAAGAAGTCTTGTTTATTACATCAATCATGGCGGAATATGCGTTCCTCGCATAAACCAGATGGAATTCCTTTTGAATATCTATCTGGTTGTTGAAAACCGCCCGGGAATAAAACCGGTGGGTTCCGGCATACTGGCTGGTTATTGAAACTCTTCTGCCTTTCAGGTCCCGGGGAGATCGAAAAGTATTGTTTTTTCTCGTAACCAGCACTATTTGATAAGTATCACGATTATTCACAATTGGTTTCATGAATGGCACAAACCCATGCTTTTTCCTCTTCTCTAAGAAAAAGCTCATATCCAGCATGGCAAAGCCCGTCGGGTGTGTATTTAAAAAGGCATCCAGCTTTTCAGGGTTCTTAAAAAAATGCGGGACCAGCTTGAAGGGTATTCTGGCATTAAGCCAATCAACAAAAGGCGCCAAGCCGCCGAGGACCTCGTTGTGGTCTTCTTTAATATCCGGTCCGAACATCACGAAATGAATGTCTTCCACGGCCGGCAGGAGGCCGGGCAGGCTCAGGCAGAAAAAGCCTATAATAATTATAAGTTGAAATATCCTTCTCATGGGAGACTCTGCCGGGCCGGTGGTTTTTCACCCACCGTTTTTTTCACTTCCGCGAGTGCCAGCAGATACCCAAATATATTTTCTTTATGATTATACTGTATCTCGGCTTCCATAATTTGTGCTTCCAATACATCTGTAACTTCCTTGATGCCTATCCGGTAACCTGCAAAACAGAGACGGCTATGCTCCGCTGCATCGGCACCCGCCTGGGCGGATTCCTGGATTTTAGCCAGTTTTTCCTGAGAGGTTAAATAAGCTTTTTTAAGCTCCATTATCAACCCTTGCCTGACCCATTGCTGCTTGGCCTTTAGTTTTTCCAATTCTCCTTCCGCCTGGCACACCTTGGCGCCGGTAGTTTGGAAAAAATCGAAATGTTCATACGCCAAGCCGATGGTAATCCGGTAGGTCGGCTGGGGATTTCCTTGCAGATAATAATCCGGCGTATCGGCCAAATACTGCATTTCTCCGGAAAGACCCAGCATGGGAAAGTAATCGCTGCGGACTATCCGGATTTTAGCCTCCAAGGCTTTAATTCCCTGTTGTATCTGCTGCCATTCCGGCCGGCCATGGTATATTTCCCCACACAAATCCTCCCATTGCAACTCCTGCACCGTATACTGCAGGGAATCCTCCGCCAGGTGCAGCTCCTCTTCCGGAGAACGTCCCATACTGAAATTCAAAGCGCATATTGCCAATTGGGCGCCGTTGCGGGCTTCGATGAGTTTTTCCTTGGCCAGGTGTAAATAGATATTATTTTTCAGCAGATCAATAGTCGTCACCTGGCTGGCTCCTCTCTGCAAGAGGCTTTTAGTAATATCCCGGGTGGCTTTCAATTGATCCACCGTCTTTTCGGCAATGCGGCTTCCTTCCCGGGCCAGCAAAATCTGATAATATCTCTCGGAAACAGCGTAAATTACCTCGTTAATTTTCTTGTTTACCTCCTGCTCTGATATTTTCAATAACATCTCGGCCGCCTGCTGATATCCGGATATTTTTCCAAAAGTATATATTGGCTGCAAAAGTGATATCCGGGCGGAAAAATATTGCTCTCCCAAGGAATTGAGAGTTGCAAAATCTTTGGCTATGTCATAACTGGTGGAATAAATCTGATCCCAGGAATAGGCTGCCAGAGGATATGTTTTAATACCGTCATAATCAAAATAGTATTCATCCCCCTTCCAGGTTATGGGATTGGCGTGATGGTCTGCAATATGCCCGCTTAATCCGTCATCATCAATGCTAAGCGGTATCCCGCTCTCTCCCCGGTGGCGCAGGGGATTGACGTCGGGATCCGTACTTTCCAGCATTTGCCGCGCCTGGTCCGCCGTAATATCATCCCCGGTTCCCAACTGTCCGTCCGGGCCCAGCATGACAGCTATAATCGCCAGTTCTTCAACATCATTTATCATCTCACTGGCCGAGGTCATCCCCGCGCTCCGGGCAAACACCTGGATTAAATCATCGGATATTGTCATTTTCGGCGCCTGCCCGTAACTGTACCCGACATCCATTTTAAATTTAGGCCAGTATCCGGTCCGGGCTTCCATCAGCATCCCCTGTCCCACGGTTACACTGCCCCGCGCCTCGGCTATTTCCTGGTTATTTTCCAGGGCTATTTGAATGGCGCGCGGAAGATCAATTTTTTCCGTGGCCTCTCCCCATACCAAAAAAGGGCCTGCCAGGAAGGCAAGGACTGTAATGACACTCGCTAAGCTAAATGGCCGCATAATTTTCTCCACCTTTCTAAGTGGTAATTACAGGATACGAGATAGTAGTTTCTATTAATTTATATGAAATTATCAAACCTAACTAGTATATCGTCAAGGAGGTTTTGTATTCGGCCCCCCCCCCCCATCCTCAGATCTGCTCCCCCAGGCGCAGCCAATTCTGACGGATTTTCAGAGTACCCAGCTTTACCCGTACCGGAAATCCCGAGAGTTTGAACAGACAATTAAAATCCTCAAGC
>DAOVYW010000100.1 GCA_030635415.1 Candidatus Firestoneibacteriota bacterium | reverse complement strand
TCTCAACCGGAACCGGGACCAGCCCTTATTGTCCCACCAAGCAATTTGCCAAAGGCAGAGCCTCAAATTATCCCTTCTGAAGCCGGGAATCCAGAACAAGTTGGCATTACACAAAATATACCGGAAAAACAAAATCCATCCATAACCCTGGAGAAAGAGCCTGTCTCGCAAAATATTCCAGATACCCCTACTAAACAGACCAAACAAACGCAGGAATCCAAGAAAAACATTCTCAAAACGTTCGCGGATCTTATATTAAGCTTATGGCCCAAGACTGTCGCAGTTAAGGAAGCATCAAAATCCCCAAATCAAAGCACAAATAACGTTGGGGCTTATTCGATGGTTTTTATTCAAATGATTGAAGGCCGTGGAGAAGGGCCGGAAAAATATGATAAGCTCGATCTAGCCTGGTTTGCTAGCTTACAGGCGAGAGGCCTGCTCGCGGTAAAAGAATTAATCTCTGGATTGGGGCAGGCCTCGCCGACAGAGGTAGAGCATATAGTATTCTTCTTAGCGTCTGTATATTATGCGGAAGCAGAACCCGAAATCAAGAATCAAATTTTGGATATAGTATTAGATGAGCTGCAGCATAATAGTAACCCCAAAAGCCGGGAGAAAATACCGGCTATTCTGTGCAGGATTCACACTACGCTCAATCTTCTTGCTGCCATTGATATGTGCTCCCCGCTTAATACGCTCGGGGCGAAAAAAATTCTGGAGGGTTTAATTTATAGTTTGCAAAACGATCCGGCTGCGAATGTCCGCTTTCAGGCCGGCTTTGAACTGCTTCACAAAGTCGGCATTTCTGAGGCGCTGCCTATTATCACTAAATCCCTTTGTACTGATCCGGCTTTTCGTTCTATAAGTAATCCGGGAAAAAACATAAAGCATGCTCACATTGCCAGCGAATTTTCTACAGCTTTTAATGTGATTGCAAGTGTCCCGGAATTAATTCCTTATCTAGGAAATAAGGAAACAAGCAAACGGGCAATTGCTCTTTTGGCGGCCATTGGCCAGCCGGCAGCAGAACCATTGTTAATGTTAGTAGGGGATAAAGGCAGCGATCGGGAAAGTGTTAAAAACGCGCTTGCTGCTTTATCAAAAATCGGTTCCCCTGCTTTTGCACTGCCGCTAATCAAGATACTCGACGATTACCTGCTGCTCCGTTCTGTAAGAAAACGTAGAATAGAAAAAGTAACCCACCACAGCAATTTTGCGGTGATCAGGACAGAAGTAGCGTGGCAAAAACTTGCTTCCGATACAAGCGAGACACCGTTGATACGGGCGATCGCCCTTTCCAAAACTTACTACCCGGATTTTCTTGAAAGTTATGTTTTTAGAGCTACCAGCAGTAAAGGTTCTTTACTCGGTCTAAAGCCGCTCGCGACGGAAGAATTTATTGGTGTTCTAGCTTCCGGAGTTCCTGCCAAGCAGGGCTGGTGGGATAGAATCAAAGACCCGACGACAAAAACCGAGTATGTCCAGCAAATTTTTGCGGCGGACATGACTGATCAAAGACATTTTCATAAGGGTACATATAACATCATACTGCCAACTTCTTATAAAAACTGGGTTTGTGAACAGTTTGCCACCCAAATGGCAATGAATAGTGTGGGCTGGAATTCCGACCTCAGGGCTGATCTGGATGCTTTTGCAAATTATGGTGCCGGCTACAATACTTCCCTTGATCTAAAAGACGGATATGGGGTCCCTATTCATTGCGCCGTTGAAATAGGACGCCGGCATACTTTTAACGCAATTTTTATAGGGCACGATTTTAATGATCAATCACAACAACTTGATTACAAGAACTGGCTCTTTATGGAACCACAGGACGATTCACTGATGAACCTTAAAAATGTGGAAATTAAGATTTTTCCCACTGCCACCACTTTTTTTACACCCGGTGGTTTTTTTATTACTGATAATGACTATATTTTACTGAAATTACCCCATTAAATCCGTCGCACGGAAGTCACCACCCTCTGTTCGCGTTTTCTCTTCCGGCTGACCAGCAATCTTTTGCTTTGACAAAAATCAGAAAAAAAGGTAAGTTGCTATTAATTCGTTATTTGGCGAAATATAGGAGATGACTATGCGGAAGATCGTGAATATTACCAAAGCCTTGGCTGATGAAAACCGGTTACGCGTCCTCTGTGCTTTGCAGGGCCGCGAACTCTGCGTTTGCCAGATTATTGCCTTGTTAAAATTGGCGCCTTCAACCGTTTCCAAACACATCTCGATTTTATATCAAGCACGCCTGGTTGAAGCTCGCAAAGCCGGACGCTGGATGTATTATCGCCTCGCCGATAAAAGCGCCTCGCCGGAAGTTCGTAAGGCGCTGCAATGGATATGTTCCGTTTTGGGTAATGCGGAAAAGATACAACAAGATACCAAACAGCTTTGCTGTTCTATTATGAAGACCAAACCTGAGGAATTATGCAATCTGCAAAACCGAGGTTAAGGATTTTGTTTTTATGTACCATAAATTCATGCCGTCGCCAAATGGCTGAAGGCTGAACTCCCGGCCGGAACTACTTGCCTGTACGGGAGGAGATTAATCATACCGGAGAATAACGTGCGAAAGCTATCAGGAACACTCGGGTTTTTCGAAAAATATTTAACCCTTTGGGTGGTATTATGCATTATTATCGGCATTATTTTGGGGGAAATAGCGCCCGGCGTTGCCCGATACTTGAACGGTCTTTCGATTTATGCCGGTGAAGCACCGGTAGTTTCCCTTCCCATTGCCATTTGTCTTTTTTTTATGATGTATCCCATTATGGTGAAAATTGATTTTGCTGAAGTTATTCGGGCTGGCAAAAGTGTTAAACCCGTAGGGCTGACTTTATTCCTTAATTGGGTTATCAAGCCCTTTACCATGTACGCGCTTGCGGCTTTTTTTCTGGGTGTGCTTTTCCTTAATTTTATTGGCCCGGAAGCTAAAGATTTGGTAAAAGTACCCTTAGGACTGAATTTATCACCCGGAGATACGTATGGGGCCGGCATAGTGGTGGTGCAAAATAGCATAAAAATGTTGGAAGTTCCTTTATGGCGCAGTTATTTGGCTGGTTGCATTTTGCTGGGAATTGCGCCCTGCACTGCCATGGTCCTGGTCTGGGGACACTTAGCCAAAAGTAATGATGGACATACCCTGGTCATGGTAGCCATTAATTCTTTGACCATGCTTTTGCTCTATGGAGTTTTGGGTGGTTTTTTGCTGGGTGTTGGCCGCCTGCCTGTGCCTTGGCGGGCTCTATTGCTGTCTATATCCATATATGTAGCCTTGCCATTGTTGGCCGGTTACTTTTCCCGGAAATGGATAATCGCAGCCAAAGGGAAGGAATGGTTTAAAGCAAAGTTTTTGCGCTTTCTTACTCCCATTACGATTGTGGCCTTGCTCATCACCTTGGTATTGCTTTTTTCATTTAAAGGCGGGGTTATATTAGCCAATCCCCTGACCATTCTTTGGATCGCGATTCCGTTGTTTCTCCAGACTTTATTTATATTCGGGCTAGGCTATGCCTTGGCTCGCATGCTGAGGCTGCCTTACCGGGATGCAGCACCCACTGCCTTGATCGGCGCTTCCAATCATTTCGAAGTGGCCATTGCCACTGCGGTTATGCTGTTTGGACTTTCTTCAGGCGCAGCCTTGGCCACAGTTATAGGAGTACTTATTGAAGTGCCGGTTATGTTATTGTTTGTTCGCATATGTCTGAAAACCCAAGACTGGTTTACCTTGCCGGAAAGTCTTTAAAAATTGAAAGGATTACAATATGGCAGAGACGTATATTGTGAATACACAGGAAACCCCCGCCGGGATCGTTCCTCAAATTACGACGGATCTGCGAATGTCCGATTATGAAGGAACTTTTAAAGCCCGATTTAATATTTCACGCATGGATTATAAGCTTGCGCCCCGCTTGTATGCAGTTAACCAGCCGGACGCAAATTCCGTGGTATTGGTATCGGCGAATTATAAAATGAGTTTTGATTATTTACGTAAAGAACTCAAAAAAATCAAGGCCTGGATTCTGGTGCTGGATACCAAGGGAATTAATGTCTGGTGTGCAGCCGGCAAAGGGACGTTCGGCACTCAGGAAATAATCCGCCGGATTCAGGAGACCCGTTTGGCGCAGATTGTCAAGCATCGGCGTCTCATTGTTCCTCAGCTCGGTGCGCCCGGCGTGGCTGCGCACGAAGTAAAAAAAGCGTCCGGATTTTCAGTGACCTATGGACCGGTTCGGGCGCAAGATCTACCGGCGTTTCTGAGAGCTGGTATGAAAACCACGGAAGCGATGCGCCGGGTTCAATTTACCCTCTTTGACCGGATGGTTCTGATTCCCGTGGAAGTTATCGGTCATCTCAAATATGTGCTCTGGGGATTAGTATATTTTGCCCTGGTGTCTGGTTTTGCGCCGGGTGTTTTTTCCTGGGAAAAAGTTTTATTCGGGAGTAGCATTGCGGCCGTCTTTTTGTTCTCAGGATTAATCGCCGGAACTGTTCTGCTTCCTGTGTTACTGCCTTTTATTCCCGGGCCGGCCTTTGCCTGGAAAGGAGCGCTTTTGGGGCTTGGTGTTTTTGCGCTTCTGCAATGGTTGCTGGCCGGAATTTTTACAAGTACCATGCTGTCTATACTTGGTTGGGCTCTGATCGTTGTATCCTTGGCTTCGTTTTCAGGTATGAATTTTACCGGCACCTCCACCTATACATCCCTGTCCGGGGTTTTGAAGGAAATGAAGATCGCACTTCCCCTGCAAATAGGAGGGTTTTCCTTAGGTGTGATCTTGTGGACTATTTCCTCTTTTATTTAAAGGAGAATGTTTATGTTTGGTCATCATTATTTGAAAAATACAACTACCTTGCAATACGATCCGAAGAAGTGCACCGGATGTATGATGTGCACGCTGGTTTGCCCGCACGCGGTCTTTCGGATGGAAGGAAAGAAAGCCATGATCCAAGCCAAAGACGCTTGCATAGAATGCGGTGCGTGTGCGCTAAATTGCGCTTACGGAGCAATTACGGTTCGTTCCGGAGTTGGCTGTTCGGCCGGAATTATCAAAGGTTATCTGAGCGGCCAAGAGCCGACCTGCGATTGTGCCTGCCCGGCGGAGAAAAAGAAATCCTCGTGCTGCTAATTGCTTAATCCACGCTTCTCCCCACGATAGGTGCCAGCTTTTTTAAATCATCCATCAGTTCCCCGAACTCTTCCAGAGAAAGAGACTGGTGGCCGTCTATCATGGCGCGTTCCGGATGAGGGTGGACTTCCAGCAGCAGACCGTCCGCGCCGGCCGCCACGGCCGCCCGGGACATGGGTATCACATAATCACGCTTGCCGGTCCCATGCGAGGGATCGACTATCACGGGCAAATGGGTTCTTTCTTTAAGCGCCGGAATAACGGTTAAATCCAGGGTGTTCCGGCTGTAATCATTAAAAGTGCGGATCCCGCGTTCGCACAAGATAACCTGGTAATTGCCCTGAGCCATGATATACTCGGCTGACATTAGCAGCTCATCTATGCCGGCGGCCATTCCCCGCTTGAGCAGTATAGGCTTGCGCTGTTGTCCCACCGCTTTCAAGAGCTCATAATTTTGCATATTGCGAGTGCCGATTTGCAGAATGTCGGCCGATCGGGCCACAGCCGGAACATCACGCGGGTCCAGCACCTCGGTTACAATCGGAAGTCCGCTCTGGCGGCGGGCCTCGACCAGCATTTTAAGCCCCTGGTTCTTCAGTCCCTGAAACGCGTAGGGACTGGTACGCGGCTTGAACGCTCCGCCGCGCATTCCTCCAGCGCCCAGCCGCTTGATCGCCTTGGCGGTCTGCAACAGCAGGGAACGGTTTTCTACAGTGCACGGCCCGGCAATAATCGCGAGTTTTTCTCCGCCTATGGAAAGAGACCCGGCTCTCACCACGGTCCGTTCGCGTTTACTCTCCCGGCTGGCCAGCTTATACGGTTTTAATACCGCCATCACGCTCTCTACGCCGCGCATGACTTCCAGGGGTTGGCGCTGCAGGTTTCGTTCATCGCCTACTACAGCAATAACATTCCGCTCCGTGCCTCTGAGCAGATGAGGTTCCAGTTTCATTTTTTTTATCCGCTCTATCATGGCCTTGATTTCTTGCCGGGAAACATCCGCTTTCATTACAATAATCATACCCTTGTCCTCCAAAATTGTTATGGCCCGGCCGGGCATTGCAATCTGCCGACCGGGCCGTGATCTGAGGGAGCAGTCCATAAGCCGAGTTCTGTATCCCCGAAACCGGGGATGGCGGTCATTTATCTGGGACCGGCCTTACGACCGGCCTCTAGCGACCAACCCGAGGGAACCGCGGGCCGCGGCTCATGCCGGTTTCCCGGCAATTCCCTCCTATTAGGTCTTGCTCCAGGTGGGGTTTGCCCTGCCGCTCCGATCACCCGGAGCGCGGTGAGCTCTTACCTCGCCATTTCACCCTTACCCTGAACCATACAGTTCAGGGCGGTATATTTTCTGTGGCACTTTCCTTCGCGTCGCCGCGACTGGGTATTACCCAGCACCCTGCCCTGGGAGCTCGGACTTTCCTCCCCGGAAAACTACTTCCAGAGCGACCGCCCGGACTACTCCCCCTCTTGTTTTATTTCACGAAATCCACCTTGGGCACCGCTTTAGTTCCCTCGGCCGCCTCAAAAAGCTGGGCCAGCTTAAAACCAAAAGCATTGGCTATCATGTTTTTCGGAAATACCCGTATACTCTGGTTGAAGACCTTTACCGTTTCATTATAACGCATACGCTCCACGGCAATGCGGTTTTCTGTCCCGGCCAATTCATCCATAATCTGACGGAAGTTTATATCCGCTTTAAGTTGGGGGTAATTTTCCACAATGGCCAGCAAACGCCCCAGGAAACCTGAAACCTCGTTGGCCGCCTTGATTTTATCCCCCCGGGTTTGCGCTCCGGCCAACTTGGAACGAGCCTCGGCTACATTCTCAAAAATTCCTTTTTCATGTGCCGCATAACCCTTTACTGAGTTCACCAAATTAGGAATCAGGTCATTGCGCCGTTGCAATTGGTTCTCCACCTGTGACCAGGCCGTTTTAACCGTCTCATCCATTTTAACCAGGCTGTTGTATCCCGCGATAACATAAAAAACCATTCCCACCACTACCAGGACAATAATAACCAAAACTATTCCCACTATAGTAAGTACTGCCAACCCTGTCTTTTCCATTTTTTACCTATTACCTCCTAACAACAATATTGGTTTTCCCGTTCACACTATAAAACAACGAGCACCTTTATTGCAATATATTAGACCCTCGTTTTTCTGCACGTGAATATTTCATGCTCTTTTTTCAATCTCTCAGGAGCTGTGATATACCACACCCACGGGATGTAGGGTGTTTAATTAAACGCCCCTACAACTTCCGGCAAAGCCACAACTAACGGCTGAAATATCACACTTCATTACCTACCAGCTTCCGCCTACTCCACCCCCCCCGGAAAAACCGCCGCCAAAGCCTGAGAAACCGCCGCCGAATCCGCCGCCCCCCCCGCGATAAAAAACCCCGCCAGGGTAGACACTGCTGCCGTAATATCTCCGGCCTCTTCTGCCGAACGAGCTCAGCAAGCTAATCCCCATAATCACGAAGACCATTATCAATCCCACCCAGGACATGAGCCCGCGCCGGACCCGGCGCGGGCTCTGAGCTGCCGCGCCTTTTAGTTCGACTCCAGCGTCCTTGGCAATATCCCGGGCTATCACTAAACCGATATTGGCAAAACCCTCGGCCAGGCGATTCTGTTTTAAAAATGGGACCAAATATTCATCACGGTACCGGCCCAGCTTGCCGTCCGGTAAAATCCCTTCCAGGCCGTATCCGGAAATAATTCGAATGCGTCTCTCCTGCAAGGCCAGCATGATTAACAGGCCGTTATCCTTTCCCTTTTTCCCGATCTTCCAGGCATCAAAAACCGCCATCCCGAAAGTAAAATCATCGTAAGGGGCGATGCTCGGCATAATTAGAAAAACCATCTCAGCTCCGGTAGACGCTTCCAGTGCCGCGCAAATTCCGTTTAACCGGGTCTCAGCCTCGCTGCCCAAGACCTGGGCATAATCATTCACATACCCCAGCGGCTTGGGGACCTCCGGTCCTGCGGCGATTGGCGCCCCACCCGCGGCCATTGCTCCGGCGGTCAGACCCAGCCAAAACAGTTGTAATAGAATTAAGCGTTTACAGACTATCCACAGCTTGGGCAAGTTTTTCCACCTCGATTAGATATTTCTCCATGAGACTGCACAGTCCGGACGGAGTGAGCTTTAACTCTCCCAGACGCAGCAGTTTCATCTTGATAAAAAGCTCCTGATCCAGGGAGAAGTTACCAGCCAAGGCGGCGGTTATTGCTTCTTTCTTCACTGGCGGAGACACCTGCTTAAGCCGCAGGGCTGT
>DAOVYW010000230.1 GCA_030635415.1 Candidatus Firestoneibacteriota bacterium | reverse complement strand
CCCAATCCGTTTCCGGGCCGCCCTCTGGTGTATGTTTAAAACCAGTGGGTGTTCCGCCGGTACGGAAGGGCTTTCTCTTCCGGGCTGCCTGGCCACCCGCCCCACCGGCTTATAAGCCGCCGGCAACATGGCCCCCAGGGCTTCCCCCCAGGAACAATAATAATACTCCGCCATCCACCTGCCCAGAACCAGTAATTCCCCGGTCAAGGCCGGTTCTTTATCCAGGATTTTTATAATCGATTTCAGATTACGAATCTCCCGTGGAAAGCGATCGGTGATATCAACCACTACTCCGGTTAAAACCCGTCGTCCTAAGGGCACAGACACGCGCATACCCTTTTCCACGGACTCGCCGGCGGGTATACGATAGGTCAAGGGTTTTAATCCGGGTATTGCCAAGGCTATTTCCGCAAACATATTCTCTCCTGGAAAGGGCTGCTGAGTAATTATCAGGTTGCATATTATTACAATATACCATAAAATCCATGTATATTACCGCCTCAGGCGAGAAAACTTAAGGAGGAAATTTATGAAAAAAATCATACTTACCCTGCTCTTTGCTGTTTGGGCAATCCCCGGTTCGGCACACGCCTACGCTGATTATGTCAATTCGGTCGCCCAGCGATACTGCGCTTACGTAAATTTCGGATATGGATCATACGCCATGAATGATATAAACGACTTTCTGGATTTAAGCAACTCATCTTTTGTCGCATTTGGAGGAACCCCCACTCCGAAAATCGTGGGCGGATTGAATTTCATGCTTGGCGCTGCCTACGGTATTTCGGATTATATGATTGCGGGATTTGAATACGGGGGACTAGTGGCGCAAACCGAGAATCAGCCTCTGCCAGAGGTTACTCAGGGTATAGACATTCCGGCCGTAGAGGTTGGATTTTTTTTAAAGCTGGCCCTGCCGATGCAAAATATATTTTTACTTACCATGGGCGCGGGAATGTATCATTTTTCTTTGCTCGATGGAATTTATGAGGTGGAAGACCCAGCTACTTATTTCTCAGAGACTTTTAGCGGTTCCACTCTGGCCTATAAAGTCATGGGCGGCGGCGAAGTCTTTCTCAATGAGAATTTCTCGCTGAGCGCAGACATCGGATATCGGATCGCTAACATCAGCGAGATCACCGATGCCTCGGAAAGCGTAATCTGGACCAATCAGGACGGTTCAAATTTTACGATTGACTTCAGCGGTCTTTTTTGGCAGGCGGGGATAAAATATTATTTTGATTTGCATCTGTAAAATCCGGGTTGACCCCGGTAGGACGTAATGTTTCCAGGAGCCTGAGCATTTAGTGCGTTTTGTCATTCCGGCATGCTTTAAGCCGGAATCCAGGGATTTATCAATGCTTATAAAACAAGCTTTTTCTGGATTCCCGCCTGTCCTGGATGATCCCGACCTTACGGCAGAGTAATAATTACCATAGATGTATATGTTCCCGTAGCGCAGGAATAAGTAATCGTAATAGAGACTACCGCTCCGGACTGATAAACAAATGACGGCCAGGAAATGATCAAAGTATTAGTAAATATCCGGGCGATTTGCTGATATATGGCTGCTAATTGCGTCGAATCAGGAGCCTCGTAATATTGCCCGTTGGTCTGGGTGGCAATCGTCTGTAAAGATGCACTATCAGCATACCCCAATCCTATGGTATAGATGGGAATCCCTTGGCTCTGAGCATATCCCACGATATCACTCTGCATGTATGTACTGTTGTTTTCATATCCATCCGTAAAAGCCACTACCGCCCGCTGTCCGCTTTCCAGCGCCGTATCCGTAAGTCCCATATATATGGCATCATAGAGAGCGGTTGCGCCGCTGGCGCTGGTTGTTCCGGTAATGGCGGTTATAAGCAGGCTTTTGGTTGAAGTGTAAGCCTGTTCTCTGTATACATAAGATCCGAACTTGATAATCGCTCCGCGATCAGCGGCCTGCATATTATTAACAAAAATAGCAGACGCATTCTCCATATCGACAATATCCTGGCTGCCCATGGAATCGGAATAATCCAGGACCAGCGAGGACGAGATGCTCCGGCCGGATCCCCCGGCCGTAGTTACAGTGATCGAACCCGATGGTATTAGCGCACCGTTATAAGTTATTTGAAAATTCTGCCCGGTAAAATAACTGGCGGTGATGGGATTCCCGTTCTGGTCCTGGACCGATAAATATACTCCCTGGCTGGTGGCTTGTGAAGACGCCGCAGTAATACCGGTAGTGCTGGTATCTCCTGCGTTAATCACCACAACATCATCGTCATCGTGATATCCGCCGCCTCCAATGTAATGCGGATCTGTCGGATTTTTAAAACATCCGGTCAGTGACCAGGTTAAAGCCGCGACGGCCACCAGGGAAAACAAGACCCGCGTATAATTCCTTTGCATAATATCCTCCTTGGGCTTTTTCATCTGCTCCACTCCAGAGATAGAGCAGTAACTCCAACTAATACCGTGCTATCCTTATTTCCGCTCCGGTAAAAATTTTAAAAAGTTATCGAGCTGCCCACCAGGAATTTAATCGCGGCTTCGGGCGCCGGCGCCGGAGAAAGCGGCCAGCCGATTCCATCGCGGCTGGGCATGAAAATTGCCGCTTGCTGATAAAAAGCCACGGTTTCAGACAGACGGAAAATAACCCATTCATTAATTTCGGGTCCCAGCGCCTCGCCTCCGTCATCGGTATTTGAATAGAACCAGAAGCCGGCTCCGGGATGAAATTGTCCGATATCAAAATCAGCGGTCACGCCAAAAGCAAACAACCCGGCGTAATTCCGGATTTTCCCGCTCGCCAAATGCCCGTCCAGAAAAGTATAGGGACCGGCGCCATTCTCGATTTTGGAAAATAATCCTGGTCCGGCACCCACCAGCGCATTGGTGCTGACAAAGCCGGTCTTGGTATTAACCGCGGGATCAGGATCTCCGGTTGTATAAACCATATGTCCGCCAATAGTAAAACCAAAACCCTGGTTTTGCATGGAATACTCCGCGTCTATCTTGGTCCCCAGGCCCATGGTATCAATGGACTGATCACCGAGATCGCACGCCATACCATACTGAACACCCAGCTGCGCGCCTAAACCCAGGTTGGCGGTTGACCCCAACGGCATGTCCATCTTATATTTTCCGCCCACTAAAATCAGGGCAT
>DAOVYW010000031.1 GCA_030635415.1 Candidatus Firestoneibacteriota bacterium | reverse complement strand
TCTCACAACACATTGCCCATTCACCCTTTTCCCTCTCCTCGGGCCCTAGGGACACCACCTCTATCTTTGTTGCTGTTTGTTATAGCTTAACGCGGCACAAACGGCCGGGGCCGGTTACTCCTTCGTCCCCACGCCCAGGCCACGGCCTGGGCAATCCTTTCCGCTGCGTGTCCATCTCCAAAGGGACAAAGAAACCGCCTCCCTTTTTTAAGGGGTGTTCTAAGCTCTTTTGATACCGCGTCGACAATGGCTTTCCGGCTAAGGGGAACCAATCGAGCGCCGGCTTCCAGGGCTTCGGGCCGCTCGGTAACCCGGCGCAGGATAAGGGTTTTAACTCCCAGGGCCGACGCCTCTTCCTGGATGCCCCCGGAATCCGTTAAGGCCAACCGGGAACGCGCCAAAATATTAATAAATACTTCGTAGGACAGGGGTGCAACTAAATACAGGTTTTTCGGAATTCGTCGTAAAATCTCGTGAACCGTACGGTGTACCATGGGATTCCGGTGAATGGAAAAAATAAACCCCATGGCCGGATTTTTTTTTGCCAACTCAGCCACCGCGCGGCAAATCTCCCTCAGGGGCCGGCCGAAACTCTCCCGGCGATGCGCCGTAATCACTATATATGACGCGAGTGCCGGATCAAGTCTTAGGTAATCCCTTATTTCAAAGTCCGGATCGCATGCTTCCTGCATGACATCCACCACCGGATTCCCGGTCACGAAAATACGTTCCTTGCGAATGCCCTCGTTCAATAAATTTTGACCGGCTCTGCGGGTCGCGGCGAAATGCCAATCCGCGATCATACTGACCATCCGTCGATTAGCTTCTTCGGGAAAGGGATTGGCCGGATCAAAACTCCGTAATCCGGCTTCAATATGTCCTACTGCCACTCTCTGATAAAATGCCGCCAGCGCCCCGGCCAAGGTGGTCGAGGTATCTCCCTGAACCATTACCAGATCCGGTTTTACCCGCTTCACTATACCTTCCAGCCGGGACAAAGCTTGCGCGGTTAAACCGGCCAAAGTCTGCCCGGGCCGCATTAATCCCAAATCTATATCCGGAATAATCTGCAGGGCCTGCAGTACTTGATCCAGCATTTCGCGATGCTGCGCCGTAACCGCCACTATCGTCCTAAAGGTCTTAGGCTCGGTCTTGAGACGTTTGATCACCGGCGCCATTTTAATAGCTTCCGGCCGGGTTCCAAAAACCATTAGCACCCGGATGGGCTTTGCGGATATCACAACCAAGCCATCAGTAAACCCGCCATGACCAGGATGGCGGTTAAAATATGAACCAAAGCAACGGCCGACGTATTAGTGAAACCCGATTGCAGCAGGCGGTGATGTAAATGGCCGTAGTCCGGCTTGGAGATCGGCTCTCCCCGGCGCATCCGCCGGAGCATTGCCAGCAAGGCGTCCATGATCGGCCATCCCAAAACCAGCAGCGGAAAAAGAAAAACCCCGGCCGTGGTCGCCCGCCCAGTGGCCATCAATACAGACAGACTCAGACTAAAGCCCAGCAGCGTTGACCCGGCGTCTCCCAGAAAGATTTTCGCCGGCCACCGGTTATATCGCCAAAAACCCAATCCCGCGCCGGCCGTCGCAGCGGCCAGGAGCGAAGCCATCCCGCACTGATGCCGGGTAATTAATTCTATACTATGACCGCCCAACAGCCAAGCCCCCAGGCACAAGCCCAGGCCGGCAATCACGGCTTGCCCGGAAGCGAGCCCGTCCAGGCCGTCAATAAAATTAAAAGCATTCATCATGAATGTCAGCCAGAGAATTGCGAACAGGCTTCCCGCTCCCATCCAGATCAGGCAAACCCGTCCCGTAAAAGGCATGCTTACACTTTCCCAATGATAACCCGCTATAACCACCAGCAAAGCAGCTGTCAGTTGGACCGCCATTTTAACTTTAGGCGGGAGAGGGGTTTTGTCATCGTAGAGGCCGACAATGGTCAGCCATGCTCCCGCGGCCGCCAGCCAGGGAAGTCCCCTGGCAAACCAGCCGTTATAATAAGCCAGTATGGATTTTCCGTCAGAAGTGAAATAAAGGGATGCCGCCACGCCTGTTGCCAGGGCTGGAAAAATCGCGAGTCCACCCCAAAGCGGCACCAGGCGACGGTGACGTTTCCGCCGCCGGTCCGGTTTATCGACCACCTTAAAGTGTTTTGCCAAACGGGCTATCAAGGGGGTAATAAAAAAAGCCGTTATTCCAGCCGCTGTAAAAGCCGTCAGGTTCGTAAGCATGGGCATGCTCCCGGATTAGAACTTTATCAGTTCAATGCCGGCTTCTTCCAGCAGGGAAACTGACAACTCATCCGGATAGTCCCCCTCGAACTTGATAGTTTTAACCCCGGCGTTGATCAACATCTTCGAGCAGATCACGCAAGGCTGCGTAGTGCAGTACATCACCGCGCCTTCAATAGAAATACCGTAAACCGCGGCCTGGATGATGGCATTTTGCTCGGCGTGCAGGCCGCGGCAGATTTCATGACGCTCTCCGGAAGGAGTATTCATTTTGGCCCTGAGACAGCCGGTTTCATCGCAGTGCTTTAAGCCCCGCGGGACCCCGTTATAACCCGTGGCCATAACCCGCTTGTCCTTAACTAATATCGCACCCACGGCCCGGCGAAGGCAGGTCGAGCGTTTAGCCACCAACTTGGTAATTTCCATGAAATAGCAGTCCCAGGAAGGTCTTGGATGGGATCCCGCAGTATCGCTCATAGCTCCGGGAACACCGGAAAACCCCTGCAAAATTCCGCGACCGCCTGGCGCGTACTATCCAACTCTGCGGAGTCACACGATCCCCGGATAACGCGCCCGATATATTTCGCGATTATGCCCATCTCGTTTTCCTTCATCCCCCGGGTCGTAACGGCCGCCGTTCCCAACCGAATTCCCGAGGTTACCCTGGGGCCCCGGGGATCATTGGGAATACTATTTTTATTCGCCACTATGCCGGCAGCTTCCAGACGTTCAGCCGCCTCGGCTCCTGTCATACCCATGGAACCAATATCAATTAATACGATATGATTATCTGTTCCACCGGTTAAGATCGTAAATCCCTGGTCCTGGAGTACTTGGGCCAAAGTCCGGGCATTGCTTACAATCTGCCGGGCATAGGTTGAAAAGGCCGGCTCCATGGCTTCCTTGAAAGCTACGGCCTTGGCCGAAATAACATGCATTAAAGGCCCTCCCTGCAGACCGGGAAAAACCATAGCATCGATCGCTTTCGCATATTCTTTACGGCAAAGGATAAAACCGCTGCGCGGACCACGCAGGGTTTTGTGGGTAGTGGAAGTAACCACGTCCGCATAAGGCACCGGGCTGGGATGGACGCCGCCGGCAATCAATCCGGCAATATGGGCCATGTCCACCAGCAGGTAGGCGCCCACTTCATCGCAAATCGACCGAAAAGCCACAAAGTCTAGAGTCCGGGGATAGGCCGAAGCCCCGGCAATGATTAAACGGGGACGGATTTTCCGGGCTTGTTCAGCCAGCACGTTATAATCAATTCGTTGATTCTCCGGCTGAACTTTGTAAAAAAAGGATTTGAAAATTTTGCCGGAAAAATTGAATCCCGCTCCATGGGTTAAATGGCCTCCGGCTGCCAGATCCATTCCCAGAATAGTATCTCCCGGCTGCAACAGGGCCAAATAAGCCGCCATATTCGCCGAACTCCCGGAATGAGGCTGTACATTGGCATGTTCGGCACCGAACAGTGTCTTGACCCGGTCCAAGGCCAACTGCTCGATCCGGTCAGAAGGACCACATCCCTGGTAGTAACGCGCGCCGGGATAACCTTCGGCGTACTTATTCGTAAAAACACTGCCCTGCGCTTCCAGCACCGCCGGGGAGGTATAGTTTTCGGAAGCAATTAATTGCAAACGTTCTGCTTCCCGTTCATTCTCGGCGGTGATTATTTGGGATACTTCCGGATCTAGTTGTTCCAAAGTTTTCAATGCTGCCCCCGCATGGCAGCACCGGCATCCCGGGACTCCACCTTGCTCTGAGTGTATTTTTTTTCAATATCCGTAATCTTATCCAACCGGCGCTGGTGCCGTTCGCCGGCAAAACGTGATCCCAACCAGGCCCGGATCATGGCCATGGCCATTTCCTTTCCCACCACCCGGCCGGGGAGCACCAAAACATTAGCATCATTATGTTCACGCGCGTATTGAGCGACATAAGTATTATATGCCACCGCGGCCCGAATCCCGGGAACTTTGTTGGCCGTTATGGACATCCCAATACCGGTCCCGCAAATTAAGATTCCGACGGTTTCCGAATCAGCCGCGACCCTTTCCGCCACTTTTAATCCTATATCCGGATAATCGCAGGTCTCCTCGGTGGTAGTACCGTAATCCTCCACGGCTTTTTCTTCCGCCAATAACTGCTTCCGGATTTTTTCCTTCAGCTCATATCCGGCATGATCACTACCTAATATTATTTTCACGCTTTACCCTCCATTCGCTCTGAAATCTCTTCGCGGGCCGCATCAATCATCCGCTTCAACAACTTGGCAATTTTCCGGTAAACATTATCCGAGAGGCCTATGGGATCGGGAACATCTCCGGTGCACTTTCCTTGCGTCATATCCCCTAAAGTAACTATTTTATCCGCTTCCTCCGGAAAATGCTGTTTTAACCATTCCGCATGGAAGGCTGTCATAGCAATCACCAGCGAGGTTTGATCCATTAATTGTTGGTTGACGCGCCGGGTAGTATGATGGCTGATATCCGCTCCCAGTTCAGCCGCCGCGCTTACAGCTTCCGGCATGGGCCGCGCTCCGGGCACTGCGCTGGTGCCGGCGGAAACAATCTCCCAGCCGGACCGGCCCACATACTCCTTTTTTAAAAGCCCTTCCGCTATCGGGCTCCGGCATGAATTACCCGTGCAAACTACCACCATTAGACTCATAAGTTCCCGCTCCCGCTTTCATAGATTTTACGCTATAGACAAATACTTTTTCCTGCTTGCCTTTGACTATAAGCGGTGAAAGCTTTTCCGCCTGGATCCAATATTTTACTTCCTGATAGGTGTTTTCCGAGATCAGGATGCTCCCGCCTTCCGCGACGGATTCCAGACGCGCTGCCAGGTTTACCGCGTCACCAATCACCGTATAGTCCATCTTCCGGGGAGAACCCATATTTCCGGAGACTACTTCGCCGGTGTTGATTCCGATCCCCACGGTTACGGTTTTTTCTCCCGACTTTCTCCGGCGCTGGTTTACGGTCTCAACCGCTTTCTGGATTTCCAACGCCGCGCGTACTGCCCGCAGAGCATCATCTTCCCGGGACAGCGGGATGCCGAAAACCGCCATACTGCAGTCTCCCACAAATTTATCCAGTATGCCGCCTTGGCTAAGCACGATCTCGGTCTGAAGAGAGAGATACACATTGATGATCGAAACTACCTGTTCCGGCTCCATGGTTTCAGACATGGCGGTAAATCCCCTGATATCCGCAAACATCATGGTAGCCCGTTTACGCGCCCCTCCCAAAGCCATGCGCCTGGGATCTTTGAGGACTTCGTCCATAACCTGGCTGGAAACATAGGTGGAAAATGCGCCCTTGATTAATTCCTTCTCCTTCAAAGAAATCGTCATCTGGTTGAAGGCCGAGGTCAATTCGCCGAGTTCATCGTTGCTGCCGACTTTTATTTTCTGGTCCAAATTTCCGGAAGCAATCGCCAGCACACCGTTGACCAATTTTTTTATCGGACGGGTTATAAAATTAGCCAGTATCATCGACGCCATCAGGCCTATCAGCAATATTGCTCCCATGACTATCAATAATTTATAGGCCGCCTGCTTGACGGTTACCTCCACCCAATCCTGGGACATACGCAGGTGAACAACCCCAATATATTTCCCGCCTTGTGTTCCCAGGCGATTTACCAGAATCGGCACAGCAATATCAAAGCGTTTCGCCCCGCTTTTGGTCGTATACTGCTGGACTAAAACATCCTCTCCCTGATATGCTTTTACGCCCGGGGGCGGCCGGTATTTCATTGAAACCTTCCGGATATCATTATGGGCCACAACAACCTTGCTGGTATCAACCATCAGCACTTCCACCACACCGGCGTTGCGTAATATTTGGCTAGCCGGAACCATCTGAGTATATTCAAAAACATCATTGCTCAGGGAGTGTAAAATACTTTCGAAGGTGAGGTTGGGAAGTATGGAGGCCTGGGCATCAGGCATGGTTTCATGGATTAAAGCCGCACAGACTAAGTCGTTAAGCACAGTTTCGGCGGCCGAAGACGCCAAGCTGCGGGCAATCGTTGCTCCACGTTGCACTACTTCATTCCGCAGCGCCCTTTGCTGCTGCTGATAGGTCAACCAGGTGGTTAAAGCCATGATAGAACCAATAGTCAGCAGCACAAAAAAAGTTAATTTAAAACGCAATGATATATAACATTTCTTGGAGCGAAACTTCAAGGTGTCGGAACGAGACTTGGCAGCCGGAGTCAATTTATCAGCCATGATTTATTCCCTCTCTGATTATGTTAAGCGTCTCAATAAAAGCCCGTACAATTTCCGGATCGAATTGAGTGCCAGCCCCCTTTTTTATTTCCTCCAGAGCGGCTGAGCGGCTGATGGCCTCACGATGCCTCCGAACTGAAATCATAGCGTCATAGGCATCCGCCACGGCCAAAATACGGGCCCCCAGGGGAATCTGCTTGCCTTTGAGTCCCTTAGGATATCCCCGGCCGTCAAAACGTTCATGATGATGCAGCACCAAGGAAACTGTACCGCGCAGAGCCTTAATTTGGCTTAAAATATCTGCTCCGATCACCGGATGCTCTTTAAGCTTTTCATACTCTTCCGTAGTCAGCCGGCCGGTTTTTCCCATAATTGCATCCGGAACCGCAATATGCCCAAGATTTTGAACCTGCGCAGCCAGCCGGATATTCTCAACCTCATCTTTGCTCAATCTAATATTCCCGGCGCAGATCGCAGCATATTCCGCCACGCGTTGATCATGGCCTGCTGAAAATTTATCACGCGATTCCAGCGCCTTGGCCATAGCCCGCAATACGCCGATATATAATTCTTTAAGATGGGCGGCCATTTCGTTAAAAGTCTTTCCCAGGACAGCCAGTTCGCTTCGTCCTTTAATCTTTATCCGGCGGTCCAAATTACCTTCTCCCAAGGCCTTGGCCTCCCGCATTAATTCCCCCACCGGTTTTAACATCATATTAGTTACTAAAATGGAAATTATAATTCCGATGATTAATAATCCGGCGGCGATGGAAAGCGAATCACGAAAGGTCTGATTAACTAAACGGTCAATGGCGCGCTGCGACATGCCAATATGCACCGTTCCAATACGCACACCATTTCTAAGCCTGATTGGCGAGGCAATATCCAGTATCGAAACTCCGTTTTTATTCTCATATGGCTGAATAAGAACTTCCTCGTTGGTTAAGGGACGAACGCCGCTCGGTTCAAGATAAGCCTTGCCGACATTTTCGATACGATTGTGCGCCAAAATAGTGCCTTTTTCATCGAGAATCATGCTGTACATCACGCCTTCATTCTTGGTAACACTATCCACATAAGTCGCTAAGGCCAAATTATCATTGGTAATCAGGAAATCCGTACTGATGGTAGCTAAATTGCGAGCAATAGTTGTTCCTCGGCGCGTCGTCTCCCTAATAAGAATATCACGTTGCTGCCGGGTAAAAAAATAGGAAGATCCAAAAACAGTGACCACTACAAGAGTAATAGTCAAAAGAATAAATTGAAGTTTAAGCCCGGCCCGCATATCTTCCTCCATATATCCCAGACAGCCAATTTATATACAGGTCGGAATCCGCAATAATTATAGATGAATCCTACCAAATCAAGTCCTCCTGCAAAGGCAGGTTGCTTTTTTTATTTCATTATTACACTTAATGCGATAAAGTTTATCAATATAAAACTACCATTGTCAAGTAAAAAGCCTCACTTATGGTAAGTCAGTGAAGCGCAAGGATTAAATTAGGCACAGGTTTTAGCCTGCAGAGTGAGATAAACTAGAGCGCCGAATTGATTAGTACCATAGCCAACCATTTACCTCTTATCCCCCTTTTTACTTGACAAGATATGTCGAAATCATTAAACTAATTTAAAATTTGAAGTACCACCAATTATTGTTTGGATAGAGTTTCAAATCAATAGCTAATAATTTCGGGGGCATGTTGAATATACCTACTAAATTAACCCTTTCATATTTTTGTGTCTTTGCGGGCATCCTGATGTTATTGTTGATATCCGGTTTAACTTTAAATGGCTGCAAAAAAATCTCCTCCTCACATAAAGATCAGCCCTCGCCGATACCTACTCCTTCCCTGCATGAGGATTTAATTTTATATACTTCCGGCGGGCAATTTTTTCTTTCTAATCCGGCGGATGATTCCTTCTCAAAATTAGCCGACTCGGAAAAGAGCGATTGGTTCCCAGCAATCTGTCCGGATTTTTCCAGCATCGCTTACTGGTCAAATACCAGCGGGTGTTATGAACTTTGGGTGTATACTATAAATCAGAGTCAGCGTCGTCAACTGACCTATTTTAATGAAAAAACTCATCGGGCTGATCTGCAAAACTTTAACGTCCATAATGCTCCTACCTGGTCACCGGACGGCAAGCAGATAATTTTTTCCCGGTTAGGAAAACTTTGGATCATTGGACGTTTTGGCTTCAATCTGGAAACCCTGATTGACAGCGGACTTAATTTTTCTCCCGCTTGGTCGCCGGACGGACAGTTCTTAGCTTATATTTCAGAACGAAAAAAAATCCGAAATCTATATCTGCGGCGTATGAATACCGGTGAAGTATGGGCGCTAACCCAATTCCCGCCTACTCATCAAGTCGGTGGTCCTTCCTGGTCGCCGGATGGCAGACAGATCGCTTTTTCCCTCGCAGTTCACGAAAATGTCGATATTTGGGTTATCAATCAAAACGGCAGCCAACTTACGCAATTAACCAGAGACGGCCACAGCAACTCACCGGCCTGGTCGCCGGATGGACAAAAAATCGCCTTTTCATCCGGACGTCAAGATCCCTACCATTGGGAAATATGGCTTATGAATCATGATGGAGGCGGACAATTTTCAGTCACTCGAAATGGAGGTTTTTCGCCGGCTTGGCTACGCAAGAAACGTGTTGAAGTTGAAACCACGGAATGGGCAGCAGACGAGACTGAAGAAAAACGGGAAACAATTGAAACGGCCAGCCAGGCTGAGGCTGAAGCGGCCAGCCAGGCTGAGGCTGAAGCGGCCAGCCAGGCTGAGGCTGAAGCGGCCAAGCAGGCTGAGGCTGAAGCGGCCAGGCAGGCTGAGGCTGAAACTGCCAAGCAGGCCGAGGCTGAAGCGGCCAAGCAGGCTGAAGCTGAAGCGAAGGAGTGGGATGATGAATGGGAGGAGGAAGACGAAATAGAAGTAAAGGAAACTGAATCCGAGTCTGAGAAAAAAGCTGTAATAGAGGAAAAAAAGGAAGAAGATGAAAGTTATGAAGCATTTGAAGAATTTGCGGATGAAGATAATTCTGTGCTGCCGTCAGAGGGAGCAAGTGTAAGCATACATGAAAACAAAAGAGTTTATACACCTAAAGTCAGTTTTTATTTTGCCAAAGATCTAATTAAAACCTCAAGTCTTCCCGCTTTAAAAAACCTCTTACAAGAGCTGGATGAATATCCTGAAGCCCCACTTATTGTTCAAGGTTTTATTCGAGGCCCTAACTGGATAAAAACCGTTATTCCCATTCTAAAATCGCTTTCAAGGGCCCGGGCGAATAGTATTCTCCGCCATTTAATCGTCAACGAGAAAATCAAGCAAATCAATGTTACGGCCATAGGCGAAGGCGATCCCTTCCCCGCCCTGGAGGGACATCCTCCCGAAAAACCTATTTTAATTATCAAGGTAAAATAAACAACCCCAGAAATATGTGAGTTACGGATTAATTATTAGGTCCAGTATCCTGGGTGACGAACAATACCAAAAACAGACTAAATGCTCAAGCTCCTAGGCCTTTGTAGGGACAACCCCCTGTGGTTGCCCATCCGTACGTGCAAATTCCCTGGGCAGGCACGGAGGCCTGCCCCTACAATAAATTCATAATATCTGTTTTTAAGCAATTTCACAAAGTTTGTCATTTCGAGGCGCAGCCCCGGACAACATCATCCCCTGGACAAAAGCAGGCAGGACAGGCAGGGAAATCTCTAAAAATCCTTTCAAATTCAACATTTTCTTTACCAGTTGGTGGGCATGGCTTTCCGGGCTTTATCTTTCGCGGCACATTCTTTCTCAAACTTTCTCAGCTTTTTATACATCTTCCGGGCCTTATTTACAGTCGCGGTGTAATCCTTATTTTTCAATAATACCTTGATCCCGCCTAATTCCCGTTTGAATTGCAGGTACTTGGCGGGAAAATATTTCTTCCCCTTCAGTTTGTCAATATCCATCATAAGTTTAATCGTGCGGCCGTAAGCGCCGCGAGCCCGTTTGCGCAATTGTTCATCGGCCGCCTTTTTCTTCTCCGACGGTATTATTGCTGCTTGGTTAGATTTTTTAGATGACGCGACCTTTGCTTTAGATTTTTTAACCACGGTTTGTTTCTTCTTACGCACCGTTTTTTTTGCTTTCCGAGCCGCCGCTTTCCGGACCGCCGCTTTCCGGGCCGCCGCTTTCCGGGCCGCCGCTTCCCGGGCCGCCGCTTCCCGGGCCGCCGCTTTCCGGGCCGCCGCTTTCCGGGCCGCCGCTTTCCGGGCCACCGCTTTCCGGGCCGCCGCTTTCCGAGCCGCCGCTTTCCGAGCCGCCGCTTTCCGGATCAATTTCTCCGTTTTGGATACTACGGTTAGAGCTAAAATCCGGGCCGGCTCGCTCTTCCCATTCTCCAATAGTTCTTTCGCTTGTTTCAACTGCTTTTTAAGCTGCTTTAGCTCGGCAGCGAATTCTGTCTTGATGTTCCGATTTTTCTCCGCTTCAGCCAAGGACTGCTTGGCTTTCCGCACAACCACCCTGGCCTTACGTTCACTTCGCTTCCGGAGACGTTGCGCGATCTTTTGCTCCTTTTGCTTTTGAAGCATCTTCTGGCGCCGCGACATTTTTTTAACTTTCGCCTCGACTTTCTTAAGCCGCTGAACAGCTTTCGCATGCCCGGGAACAAGTTCGAGAATCCTACGGTATTCTTTCGCGGCATTCAAATAGTTCTTTTTTTTCTCGAAATCCCGGGCCTGGCGAAGACAAATTTTAATTTCAGCGTCATTTCGAATCGCTATTCTTAAAGCCTTGATCCGGGAGGTTAACCGCCGGTCTCCCGGCATAATTTCCGCCGCTTTTTCCCATAGATGCAGGGCTTCCTTAAGTTTTCCCTGACTCCGGACTTGCACCCCGGCCTCCACCAGCTTTTTAGCCCGGATGATATTTTTCTCCTGCGCCCGGTCCCCAAAAAATATGCTGCAGTTAAACTGATGGGTCAAACCGAGACCGGAAAAACCCCCTACTGGATTTATCAACGCATAATCGATCTGCCAGCCCCAGACACCGACCATCGGCTGGCGAAAGGACAAACCTGCCGTCAGTTCCAACATGTCCCCGTCTCCCAAGCTTATTCCTAAACGCGTACCCAACAAACGTTCAAACCACCAGACTTCTCCGCCGGCGGAAAAACGGAAATCCTGTCCGTGCCATAAACATTCCAAAACCCCGGTATACATATTCTGCTGGTAGCCTACCCCCAGCCGAACCTGCATGGGAATTTGGGACTTGGCAGAGTTAGCAAGGGTTAAATTCGGCTGGTTAAAATTTAATAAAGACAAGCCAGTGCTTAAATGGTCGGTAATACGTATCAGACCACCCAGATCAAAACAGTATCCCATTACCGACGTATCATAGTTAAAATACGAATTTTGTCCGGTAGCTTCGGTATCCAAGTAAGCCTGGTGCAGAATCTTCAGCGCTCCGCCTAATAAAAAATCACCTTTACTATCCAGAGGAAAGCCATAGGCCAGATTAACTACATTTTCCTGGTACAAATCCGCCAGGTTGCGCTGATACCATGCAATCCCTATTGTTCCAACCTGCTTAAGCGGCTGGAGATAGGCAAAACGGCTGTCAGCCAGCGCTCCATCATCCATCCCGCTTAACAGCTTGGCATAATTAAAAGAAAAAGTCCTTGAAAATATCCCGGCTAACCCCGCCGGATTATAATTAAGGGCATCGGCATCATCCGCCAGCGCACAGAAAGCCCCGCTCATACCGGATGGACGGGCACCCGGACGTTCCAATTCAAAAGCTGACCATGCTGGAAGATAAATACAACCCGCCATGGCTAAGAAGCTCACTACCAGCCGGACGGGATAAAATAAACGCCTGCTCACCGCGCCAAAACCACAGCGCCACGGTAGGCGCTGTCCCCGGCTTTGATTTCGTAGATATAAATTCCGGCCGGCAGGGGCTGTCCTGACTCATTATCACCATTCCAATTTGCCCGGTAATCCGGCCTGTTTCCCACCACTTCCAAAATAGCCCGCCGCCGCCCATTAATATTAAAAATCGATATTTTTATTTCGCCGGAAGGCAATTTCGATCGGAAAGATATTACTAATTCACGATCCATGGATCCATCCGGAGTAAAAGTTTTCCGGTTAAGATGGATGAATTCCAGGTTTTTATCAAATACTGCGGGAGGAATATCCGTAGCAGTAGCCCTAGGAGTATTAGTCGGCACGGGAGAAACAATAGGTGTATTGGTTGGCGTTCCCACAATCTCTGTAGGGGTCGACGTCACCGTAGGTGTAGATGTTCGGGTATTTAAATCCTGCGTTTGCGTCGGTGTCACCGTGGGCGTAGATGTTCGGGTATTTAAATCCTGCGTTTGCGTCGGCGTCACCGTGGGCGTAAATGTTCGGGTATTTAAATCCTGCGTTTGCGTCGGCGTATGCGTTGAGGTGCTTACATCCTGCGTCGGGGTCGCGGTCGGCGTATGCGTTGAGGTGCTTACATCCTGCGTCGGGGTCGCGGTCGGAGTATGCGTTGAGGTGCTTACATCCTGCGTCGCGGTCGGCGTATACGTTGAGGTACTCACAGCCTGCGTCCACGTCGGCGTCGCAGTCGGCGTCATGGTGGAAGTCATATCAAGAGTCTGCGTACTGCTGGGTGTAATGCTTGGCGTTATAGTTGAAGTCGCAGTATAAGTATCGGTAGGGATAACCGCGTCATCGCAAATCCTTACAAAATCAACCTCAATAAATTTTCCTGCTTCTCCGGCTACTTGTATAAAAACACGAAAATCTTCATTACCGCTCAACCCGGGCAGGTCTTGGTAATTAAAAACAAAAGTTCCGGTTTCGCTGGTCAATGAATTCAAATCCCAGGACGTCTGTGGAGTAAATCCCTGAATGCCAACCCGCCAGGTAGTTGCTGGAGAAACTTGGTCCACCTTTATTTCAACCAGCGGATAACTATCTACATCACAGTTTTGCAGAGGCGACCATACATGGCCTTGTACTCCTTCCGCAGTCCGGGTTATGGCAGCGCAAGAAGTTGTGTAAGAAAACGCAATTTCCGCATTAAACTCGTCATTGTTGCTTTCATCCCTCCAGCCGCCAGGCTGTTCTCCAGATGTACCACTAAGATCATCACGCCAGAAATCACCAGCTTCTACGTTTTTCCCGGTTGCCAGCAAACTAAGTAGTAAAATCAATATTGCTGAAAATACAGCTTTATAAATTCGCATTTTTACTCCTAAAAGAAAATGGCGCTTCCCTGTCTCATGCTATTTTTTCACTTCTTGCTTGTTTCATTAATTATACACAATAACTTGTTAAAATTCAAGTTTAACACTACATACTAGTGTACTGTCCCTAACGCTTCTTTACATATAAAGACCGTCTTAATTAAGCGGTCATACCGGCGTGAGAGGCTGTGTCACAATTCGAAAAACGTGATTGCCGCGCTCCCTTCGGTCGCTCGCAATGACTGTTTTTAAAGGATTTTCTGTCATTGCTAGGAGCGTAAGCGACAAAGCAATCTCTAAAACAGGCATTATGACACAGCCTCGAAAGCCAGTATCCAGGATTTTATTTTGTGTATTTTCAAACGACTTCCTGGACCCCGGTTTTCACCGGGGTGACGAACAATTATAAAAAGCCAGTAAAGTTATTTATGAGACACTAGTATCGTGTTTAACAAGTAGGTTGCAGGTATGTTTTGGTCAAGTAGACATATTACTTCACTAGTGATTCTGCCGCAAAACCCCTTTTACTGTCTTTGCGAGGAGCGGCAGCGACGAAGCAATCTCGATTTTATAAGGATAAAAATCAGATTGCCACGCTCCCTACGGTCGCCCGCAATGACTTCTTAGGTGGTTTTGCAGCAGAATCACTAGTTAGGGCCCTGCGACTGTTCCGGCTTCAGACGGATCGAGAATTTACATCCACAATATTTCTGCCGGTAAAGACGCATTTTTTTTGAAAGCTCCAAACTTCGTTTAAATCCATCCTGTTTTTTAAAGTCCATATCTATAAACTCAACTCCGAACTCCCGGGCTGCCGCCTTTCCCGCAGCTAACACCTTAGCCGATACTTTATGCGGGGATATGGTAAGCGTGGTAGTAAAAAACGGCATTTCCATTTCACGGGCCTTGGCGGCCGTGGCCCTAAGATTGTATAAAAAACACTCGGCGCACCGTCCCCCGCCTTCTGGCTCATGCTCCATCCCTTGTATCAAGCGGAACCAGGATTCCGGCCGATAGGATGCCTCCTCCAAGGGAAATTTCATTTGAATGGCAACTCTTTCAGCTTCGCTATAACGCCGCTTAAACTCCGCTTCAGGATAAATATTGGGATTGTGAAAAAAGCCCCTCACCTCAAAATCCGGAGCCAACCGCTCAAAAACCGCGGTGGCATCCGGCGCGCAGCAAATATGTAATAGCAGCTTCGGACGTGATTTCATATACGCTCTCACTTTTCGTCAAAATCCGGGAATTTGATGGCTGGCCGTGCAAATAAACCTTAACCCGCACAGCCGGATATAGTACACATCATACAGGAAATATCCTGAGAAATCTTGGGACAAAAACATTTAGCAGGGGTTTTTCCGGCTTGACTTTTGCAAACTCGAAAATAAAGTTTGACTTTTGGGGTTTTTGTATGTCTAATTTAAAGTCAGAAAAGGAACAAATCAAATAAAGGAGGGGGATAATTAATGAAGAAAAAGTTGCTCGTAAATGCATTGGCACTACTTTTAGTTGTCAGTCCCATAGGTTTGGTTTTTGCTAAAACTAAAAGTGATACGGGAAAGGAAACAGTAAAATTCACTCTAAAAGAAAAAAAATGGATCAAGAGTGGCACGGAAATATTTATACCCAAACTTCAAAGCGAACTACAAAAAATTACCGGTATTTCTGATATTTCCATTGTGGTGAAGTGGGAAACCTTCCACCAAGACTTGGACGCCTTTCCAAACCTGGAATATGCCGGATTGGGCCGGATAAACGACGCGTTTCGTATTTTGTGCAAGAGTAAAACCGCAAAACAATCCGTACAGGAAAATATAAAAAAAATCGTAGTAAAAAACATTAGTGATCCCAAGAAGAAAAATATTTATCTTAAAAAGGGAGCGCTAATTTTTGAGCTGGGGCTTGCTACCAGTGCCGGATATTTTAGCGATACAAAAATCAAAAAAGCCATAGAAAAGGCTCTTCAAGGTACCGCCAAAAAAGCCGGAAAATTCACCATAAAAGAAAAGGAATTTATTACCAGC
>DAOVYW010000042.1 GCA_030635415.1 Candidatus Firestoneibacteriota bacterium | reverse complement strand
GGCACGCTGATATCTATCACCCGCACTGAAATCCTATCCGCCACATAGGCATAATTCCCGGAGATTGCTACACCATAGGCCTCCCCTGGCATATCATAAAAACCTGTCTCTATGGGCGAGGATGGCACGCTGATATCTATCACTCGCAGACCTGATGCATTATTCGCCACATAGGCATAATTCCCGGAGATTGCTACATCCCGGGCAACTCCCGGTGTTTCATAAAAGCCTGTCTCGCTGGGTGAGGCAGGCACGCTGATATCTATCACCCGCAGACCTGATTCCGTATCCGCCACATAGGCATAACTTCCTGAGATAGCTACTTTCCCGGCAATTCCCGGTGTTTCATAAAAACCAATCTCTATGGGAGAGGTTGGCACGCTGATATCTATCACCCGCAGTGAAAAATCATCCGCCACATAGGCATAACTTCCTGAGATAGCTATACCCTTTGCCAACATCGGTGTATCATAAAAACCAATCTCACTGGGAGAGGTTGGTACGCTGATATCTATCACCCGCAGACCTGATTTATAATCCGCTACATAGGCATAATTCCCAGAGACGGCTACATCATCGGCATATGCCGGGGTATTATAAAAACCTGTCTCTATGGGAGAGGTTGGCACGCTGATATCTATCACCCTCAGACCTGAACCTTCATTCGCCACATAGGCATAATTTCCGGACAGGGCTACACCTAAGGCAGATCCTGGTGTATCATAAAAACCTATCACTATGGGAGAGGTTGGCACGCTGATATCTATCACCCGCAGACCTGAACCTTCATCCGCCACATAGGCATAATTCCCGGAGATTGCTACCCCCCAGGCAACTCCCGGCGTATCATAAAAACCTATCTCACTGGGTGCGCTTGGCATGCTGATATCTATCACCCGCAGACCTGAAGCGCCATCCGCCACATAGGCATAATTCCCGGACATGGCTACACCTAAGGCAGCTCCTGGGGTATCATAAAGCCCGGTCTCACTGGGAGAGGTTGGCATGCTAATATCTATCACCCGCAGACCTGAAGCGCCATCCGCCACATAGGCATAATCCCCGGACATGGCTACATCATAGGAATTTCCCAGTGCATTATAAAAACCTATCTCTATGGGAGAGGCCGGCACGCTGATATCTATCACCCGCAGACCTGAAGCGCCATCCGCCACATAAGCATAATCCCCGGAGATTGCGACACCAATGGCCAACCCCGGTGTATCATAATAACCTATTTGCTGGGGATTGGCCGGATCGGAAATATCTACGATTGACAATAAACCTCTAGCCGCTACATAGGCGTAATCTCCTTGCACAGCCACTGCTTGGGGATTCCCGCCCGCGAGTTTGCCGATCAGGGCCACATTTAAGCCATCCGCGGATATGAGCGGAGTTTTACCCAACATCATACTTATAAAGATAACCCCAGACCAAATAAGCTTTTGCCATATGTTTCGGTTAAATCGCGCTGCTTTTTTCATAATCTCCTCAACCTACGCTATTCACCATCATATAACCTATCAGTCATGTTAGTACCATGACTGATAGGTTATAAAGCATTTAAACCTTAAACATAGATAATAATATTCAAATGCGGTCAACTATTTCAGCAATATAATAGTAATCTCCACTCTGCGGCTCAGAGCGCGGAGACTGGAGGTTTTCCCGGTTCCCAGCGGAACTTTTTTTCCATAGCCTTTGATTTCCATTATAGAGGAAGGCACTCCACCTTTCTCGACCAGGTAGCGCATTACCATTTGGGCGCGTTTAAGGGAAAGTTCATAATTATACCGGTCATTGCCAATTTCGTCGGTATGTCCCTCGATAAAGATTCTCGCCTTATCAGGAGAAACTGCTTTTACCAGATCAGCGGTTTTACGTATTTTATCCAGCATAATGGGTTTAATCTTGGCTTTATTAAAGTCGAACAATATTTTTTCGATTTTTATTTTGACTTCCTGGGAAGTGGCTCCTAAAACATTTACATCTGTGCTCTCCAGATCCGAGGCCTGCTGCCAGACATTCCCCATATGGTCCTGTGAGCTTAATGCATAACTATATCTCCGGTTGTTGGGCAGCAATCTTCCGCTCTCATCACAGGTGTCCCAGCTTAGGGTGTCCGGCGGATTACCTTCTCCGGAATAAGTGCGGATTACTTTTTTGCTTTCTGTGTCGATAAAATCCAGCGACCAACCTTTAAGTGTGAATTCCGAAAGCTGATCAAAATTTAAAAGCACCTGATCGCGCAAAGCCAGATCTTTCTTTAAATACGCCTTGGTGCCAACATCAATCTTTGTTATGGGAGCGGCACTGCTTATCACCTTGCCGGTCAAATCTTTTATTCGCAATACACAGCGGAAGTTTTTCTGCCAGGACACTTGGCGATTCTGCTGATCCGTACCATCCCAGCCAAAATCCCTGGGGATGGGTCCCAGCCCCTGATATTTTTTCACTAGCTTTCCATCAGCATCAAAAATAGAGAATGACCATTCCTTGATTTTCTCATTTTTCTTGGGAACCAGGGTAAATTTACCTTTGAAAATATCACGCGGTATAGCCTTCAACGGTGGGAGTTTAGTAATAGAAACCGGAAGAATTTCGCCTTGGGCAGTGGCAGTGTAGTCCCTGCGGTCAAGGATCACAAAGCGATAGGTATAATAAACTTCCGGGTCCAGCACCACGCCTTGCTCATCGCGGCCATCCCAGGTAATAATATACGGTATCTGGTCTTCGCCTTCAATGCGTTTAAGCAGTTGGCCGGAGCGGCTGGAAATCCGGATCTCCCAGTGCTTTAGGCCGGCCGGGATTTGTATGCAGGGGACAAAATTCCGTTCATAATCTATCTCACCACTGGGACGCACAATTTGTTTGACACTTATTTCAATCTTCAGTTTCGGTGGATCCAGACATAATTGTGTACCGAAATCATAGCCAAATGTAAAGTGATGTACTGTTCCCAGGGTGCCTAAGGGTGAGAGTGCGTAATCCAGATGGAACCGCCGCCAGTGCAGACCAGCGCCCATGCTCAGCCAATCCCCTGTATCGGACGCGCTTTTAAAGCCCACTCGCAGAGCCAGAAGTTTCCTGACCCAGGCTTCGGCGCATATCGCCAATGTAATCTGATCATGTAAGGGCAAGCTCAAGTCCGCAGCCAAAGAAATCCGCCAAGGCTCATCCGGCCGAAAGTGGTAAGCCGCTCCCAGCCCGGCAGAGAGCGGCAGTGCATCGGCAGATTCTTCAAAAGCATTTATAAACCCCAGGTTTCTCATAGTGGCTGCCAGGGCCATTTGATTATTAAAACAGTAATATTTTGCGCCTATGTCCAGGGCCAGACCCCAGGAACGAGCTGGACCCAGCCGGGAAGCCAGATGCTTAAGCAGACAGCCAAATCCCAGGGATTGGTGAGGCTGGTAGGCATATCCACCAGCGGTAACCAAATCCCAGGCGGATATGGATTCCGCTGCCGTATCCTCTGTGCTGTTAAAAGGCGGAATGTTTAAAAATGAGGCCATAAGTCCAACGGCGCCTTTTCTCCCTAACGGCTGTACGCCCCAGATGGAATCATAATTAACCTCCTCCCACCAGGAAAAATGACTGAAATAGATTTGCGGATTCAGTAAATCCAGCATGCCGGCCGGGTTCACAAACAAGGTCTCAGCGTCATTACCCAAGGCAGAGTATGCGCCAGCCATGGCCCCTGACCGCGCACCGGGGATTAAATGTAGAAAGTCCGCGCCAGTAGTGCCTTCACCGGCATGGATTAAACCATTTCCGCTCAAGATCCAGATATTGATAAATATTAAAACACAGCAGGGCAAACCCCGCCACCGTGTTCTTTTCCCAGGCCGGACTTTACGCACAACTTAATTGCTCCCTTCAATAAATACTTGGTTGATGACACCAGAGACACAGAAACTAAAGGCATCCCTGGTGTCTTGGCGCTGAAGGTGTCATTTAATTGGCACTAGTCCAGGAGATATCCCAAGCAAATGTTAAGCATTCCTGATCATTATTATAAAGTAACTCAGATTAATATACAATAAAAAATGACTTATATATTATCAAAATAAATGCATTTTGCTGATTTGACATGGCTGGGAGATTAATATTTGGAGAATTTTCCTGCTTTTGTCATTCTGAAGGAACCCTTCGACTATGCTAAGGACAAGTTTCGTGACCGAGGAATCTCCTTGAAAATTAAGGGTTTTAGAGATTCTTCGCTCGGAATGACATTTTTCGAGGAAAAAGCTTATTGGAGACAGGGGAAGAGAGCTTAAAATCTGTTTTTGCGCCTAAGTCCGACAGTGCCTGGAAATTCCGTTAATTCTTTTTCCGGAAAGTCCGGTATTCGATTATTTTGGAAAACCCGGATTATATACTTATTTTTTAGGGTTTCGCGTACTAATTAATTTGGTGTGTTTTTCACGTTGGTGGGGAGTGGCATAAAAGTGTTTTTCTCTAAATAGTCCGTTTTCTTTGATGAAAACCATATCCACCTGGGCCAGCGCGCCATCCAGTGGACGTGTCTGTCCTCCATAAATATCATACGCCACAAACCCCCGTTTTTTCATCCAATCAACCACATCGAAAAATTGGGGGCCGTTTTTATAAAATTGAAAAAACGAAACCTCTAAAATGATTACATCCGTCTCGTCTAATATCCCGGCGGCCCCTTCTAAAACCAAAAGTTCCGCGCCCTGAGTATCAATTTTTATTAAATAAGGTCCCGGCATATTTTTTGTGCGGCAGAGCGTGTCAAGCCGGACCATAGCTACTTTTCTGGAAATGCCATCTACCTGCCGGCCTTCTGATTCTTTGAAAATTGTAGACCCGGATAGATCAGGATGAACATTTATGGCTATAGTTCCTTCGCGGTTCCCGGCAGCGGCCAGTACATATTCCGCCTTATATTGCCGGGTGATTTTATCCAGCACGGATTTATACTCTGCGAGCGGTTCTACCAGCAGATGGGTTGCATGGGGAAACTGCCGATATAATGAGAAAGTGCCATAAGCTACCCCGACATCAATTACGGTTTGAGGGGAAAATCCCATGCGGGCAAGATGCTCCAGCGCTCCCCGCATATCCTGCCGGGCGGATGATTTGATTTTGTAAAAATTTATCCCGCAAAAACGTAAAAGATTTCTTATTTGGGTTTTTAATAATTTCAGCATATTTATGATAATTACCTTTTAGTTTTTTTTACTAATGACATTAGGACTCTGTCGCAAAACCCCCTAAGAAGTCATTGCGAGCGACCGGAGGGAGTGCGGCCATCTGATTTTATTGTTATAAAATCGAGATTGCTTCGTCGCTGCCGCTTCTCGCAAAGACAGCAGAAAGGGTTTTGCAGCAGAATCTATTAGTTACTATATCATGTCTCCAATCACAATGGCGCAATCACCATCCAAGAAGTTGAATTGGGTTTGAAAAATAGACTTTACATAGCATGTGTTTTTCTCCATAATCTAAATCTGAAAATATCTCTGGGATGAACAGACATCCGGTAAAAAAATCTAAAGAATGAAATAGAGAATATATTGTCAGGAATAAATGGTCAAGCAAATAAGACCGGCCTGCGCTCCTTGATTGACATTGTCGGTGAAGCGTGAAGGGCCGGAATGCATACCGCCCTATTCTTATTCTCGAGGAATAATCTTAGCTATGATGTTGAATCGCACCGCGCAGATGGGGACCGCGCCGATTGGCCGTCTCCTTATCCGGCTAGGCACCCCGGGCATGATCTCCATGTTCATCATGACCTTGTACAACATAACCGACACCTTCTGGGTAGCCAAACTCGGACCTCGGCCCATAGCAGCCTTGACCATCGCTTTTCCTTACCAGATGTTGCTGGTGGCTATTGGTGTGAGCTCTGGTGCGGGATTCTCCTCCTTGATTTCGCGCCGCTTCGGCAGGGGAAAAATCGAAGAAACCAACTGGATTGCGGGGCAGATATTCCCCCTGGTGTTCGGGTTTGGCCTGCTTTTTTGTATAGCTACGACTTTTTTTACCCGGCCGGTGTTGGAGGTTTTCGGGGTGACATCGGATATTTATGCACCGGCCCGGGATTATCTTTTCATCATAGGATTTGGCGCTTTTTTTACTTTGTTTTCCATGATATCCAATAACGTACTGCGCGGCTCCGGGAATACTTTTGCGCCCATGCTCTTTATGGGTGTGGCCGCCATTCTGAATATAATTCTGGACCCTTTTTTCATATTCGGGATCGGTATTTTTCCGGCCTGGGGCGTACAGGGAGCAGCCGTTGCCACGCTGATCTCTCAATTTATCGCGGCGGCGGGCAATTTCATATATTTGCTTAGCCGTCATTCGGGCTACCGGTTTCGTTGGTCCTATCTACATCCGAATTGGCCCATGCTTTTAAAAGTATACCAGGTGGGGCTGCCGGCCTTTGTGATGCAATTAGCCGCCTCCCTGACTATGGTGGTCATTAATCGGATATTGAGCGGGTTCGGTTCCCAAGCTATTGCCGCCAATGGTTTGATTTTCCGCTTGATCAGCCTGATGGTTATGCCGGCTATCGGCTTGGGACAAGGACTCTTACCTCTGGCCGGATATAATTTCGGTGCCGGCAGACCGGGCCGGCTTTGGTCCGCCGTGAAACTCGCTTCGCTTTTTTCGTTGCTTATCATTGTTTTGGGCTATGTTTGGCTCCAGCTTTTTCCGACTTTTTGGATAAGGCTCTTTACCCGGGATGAAGTTTTTCTGCCTTTAGCCGCATCAGCGGTCAGGATGGCCACGCTGCTTCTCCCTCTGGTGGGACCGCTGTTCATATGGATCATCACCTTTCAAGCTCTGGGACAAGGCCGTACGGCTATGATGATTTCCTTGTCCCGCCAAGTGATTTTTTTGCCCCTGCTGCTGATCCTTCCGAAATTTATGGGCCTGATGGGTGTTTGGGCCGCCATTCCCATCTCCGATGCCATGGCTTTTTTAATTGGGGGTGCTTTTATTCGAAATGAATATCGCCAACAAAGACGGGCGCAAGTTAGTAGATCGGAAGAACGAAAAATAGGCGCGAAAGAATGTATGCCTCCCGATTGGGTGGGGTGAGAAGGAGTTAAGGAGGAAAATTAGGGATACGCCTCCTGGTGCGGTGAATTTTATTTTTGGCGTAATTGAGAAAAATCCGGCCGGTAGGGATTAACTATAGTCAGTATGATCGGTATCCATTAATTATGAATAACGGACATTGACAGTCCTGCCAAATACCGTTAAAATCAAATCATTATGAAGAAATATTTATGGACTTTTTTAAGCATAGGGTTATTGGCTGTTTTTGGGTTGGTTTCCGGAGATTTATCGGCTTTAACCGGGGAAAACCGTCCGCTAAAGCCCGCCGGGATAATAAAAACAGTAAGCGGTAAACCAAAAAACGTTTTATCTAATTTTGGTAAAACGATAAAACGGCAATGGGATTTTCAAAACATCACCCGGAAAGAATTAACCACTGCCTGGAAGCCTCTGGCCGGACAATGGCGAGTAGGGATTGAACCGGGACATGCTGATAATCGCGTTCTGAACCAGACGGATAACCGCCGCCGGAGCAGGTTATTCTTGAGCCGGGATCAATATACCAATTTTGAGTTTGCCGTCCGGCTGCGGGTAGATACTTCCCGTGACCAGACACGGAACTGGCAAGTAGGACTGATTTTTCGCCGGGTGGATGCCGGATGTTATTATAAATTAAGGGTTACTTCCGCCAATATCGCGCTTTCCCGGCTTTCTCCCGGCTGTCCGGCACCCATTCCCGGAAGTGAGAGCGGCACGAAAACTGTTTCCGCTACTGGAAAGCATGCTAAAGCAGATGAGCAGATGCTCATGATGCTTCCGTTGGAAGTTTCCCCCGAAAAGTGGTATGTATTGAAAGTGACCTGTCTGGGAGAGCAGATTACTATAAAATTCGACGGCAAAGAAATACAAACCCTTAATGATTTTGGAATAGGCTATGGGAAACTCGGGATTTTTACTTATAAATGCCGGGCCTTTTTTGATGATTTACAATTGACCTACTTGCCGGTTCCGAAAATGTCAAAAGGTATTCGGCCTCACCGGGAGATTTTTCGGCCTTCGCGGGGGCGAAAAATCTTGGTTTATTACCGTAATCCCAAGACCGGACCGGCGACTGTTCGGGTTATGGATACCCGGGGGGAGCTTTTTAATGTGTTGACCCAGGGAGTTCACAGCGCCGGGATCAACAGCGTGGTTTGGGATGGCTGGGGTTTATCGAGCCGAAAGCCCGAAACCGGAAGATATCTACTGGAATTCAGAGGGGGAGGACGGGTCAGGGCTGTTTATGTGTGTGTCAAGCCGTGAGGTTTCGGGAATAAAAAAAGGTTTCATGAAAAGGGGATAGGGGTATGAGAAATTTCAGCATATTTAACGGGATGGTTTTTATTTTACTCCTTGGGATATGGCCGGCGGTATCTTTTGGTTCTTCCCCGGAGTTGCTGGATGATACTGCGGTAGTGAGTTATCGTAAGGCGATCGTCATTGATCCGCAGGATGTTATTGCTCATTTTAACCTTGGATTGGCGCTGTATAAGGCGGAACGTTATGAAGAGGCCCGGATGGTTTTGGAAAAATGCCTGAAGCTGAAGTCGCGGGATGTTCAGGCACTTAAGCAGGTAGCCGGTCCGGCGAATCAAATTCTCGGCATTATCTACTATACACATTTACGCGATGACCGGCGGGCCATCAAGGCGCTGCAACGCAGCCTGAAGCTGCGCCCCAATGATCCGGATACTTATTATGCCATGGGTTTAGCAAGGATACGGCTTAAGGATATGAACGCCGCCATCCGTGATTTTGAACAGGCCATCCAATATGGGGACGCCCGGCAGGCGGATGTTTTTTTTCAATTGGGACGCGCCCAGTTAAGTGGGGGCCGAAAGCAGGCGGCTATAACCAGCTATCAGAAAGCGCTGGAAATCGAGCCTGAGTTTAAGGTGGTTCTGGAAAATCTCGCGTTACTCTACCATAATCAGAAGGATGATGAAAATGCCATAAAGGTGCTTAACCGGCTGGTCAAACTTGAGCCCATGAATTTCAATGCCAACTACCTGTTGGGGCTGCATTATTACCGTAAAAAAGATTATTCTCAAATGGTGGAATCATTCAATCGCGCCGTGGCGGTTAAACCGGACCAGGCGGACGCGCATTATAATCTCGGCATGGCTTATTATTATCAGACGCGATATGATATGGCGGTTAAGGCCCTGGAGAAGGCGGTGGCGCTGAATTCCAAGGATAGCGAAGCCTATAACCTTTTAGGTCAGGCCCAGACCGAGGCGGTGGAGACCCATATTCATCAAGGCAGTACTTACCTCGCGCAGGAAAAATATACTGAGGCCATGGCGGAATTTAAAATTGTGTTAACCATGGACCCGAATAACCAGAAAGCCGGGAAGTCGCTGAAGGATACGGAGCAAAAAGTTCAATTGGAGCTGGCCGAGTGCCTGCGCCGGGCGGACAAGTATTATAAAAAAAACCATTTGGCGGAAGCATACAGCGAATATGCCCGAGCTTTAAAGCTTGATCCGGATTCCCGGCCGGCGAATGAAGGCCTGAGTAAAGCCCAAGGGCAGATAGGAAAAGTTATAGCGATCAGAATGAAAAAAGGCCGGGTTTCCGAGAGAATGGGTGATTTTAAGGAAGCGCGTCAGCAGTATGAGTCGGCGCTGGAAATAAATCCGGAGCATGCTCCGGCCAAAGAGGCTTTAACCGCGCTTAAAAACAATTTAACTAAAAAAATGAAAAAAAAGTTTAGCCAGGCGGCCCAGCAGGCTAAACAGAATAAACTTAAAAGTGCGGCCAAGCATTACCGGCAGGTATTGAAGCTGGCCAAGGTTTTCATGTCTGTTGCCTGGCAGGAAAAAACCATGGCGAGCCTGAGCCGGGTAAATGCCCGCATAGCGGAATTAGTCAAGCAGAATCTGTTTGAAGGAAAAGCGGCTTTTAAAAGCGGAAAGCGTATTAAGGCTAAGACGCTTTTCAGCCGGGTTCTGAAACTGGATCCCAGGAATAAGACGGCTAATAAATATATCCTAAAGCTGACAGGGTCCGCCTCGCCGGTTAAAGTGACGGCGGAGTTAATTAAAACAACTTATTACCGGGGCGTGGATTATTATGTTCGCGGTCAGATAGAGAAAGCTATCCAGGAGTGGCAAAAGGTCGTGGGGCTGGATCCGGAACATCAGGATGCCAGAATAAATATTGAGCGGGCCAAGGCCAAGTTGGTGGCTATAAAAAAATTGACACAGGGGCGGTAATTCCGCCCGGGAGAAATAAAAAGTGGAATCATTGGAAACACCCAATAAACCGGATAAGCATATAAATCAGCGGTCTACTAAATATCATCCCCATAACATAGAAGCGAAGTGGTACGCCCGGTGGGAAAACTCCGGGCTGTTCAAGGCGAATCCTCAAGCGGGCCGGGAGGTTTTTTCCATTGTGATTCCTCCCCCGAATGTTACCGGTTCGCTGCATATAGGACATGCCCTGAATAATACTCTTCAGGATATTCTCAGCCGTCGCAAGCGGATGCAGGGCGCGGATGTTCTCTGGGTGCCGGGCTGTGATCACGCCGGGATTGCCACTCAGAATGTAGTGGAGCGCCAACTGGCCCGGGAGAAGCTCAGCCGCCATGACCTGGGACGGGAAAAGTTTATCGAACGAGTGTGGGCATGGAAGCAGGAATACGGCGGAACGATTATGCGCCAGCTCCGGCGCATGGGCAGTTCTCTGGATTGGTCGCGGGAGCGTTTTACCATGGATACGGGTCTTTCCAAGGCCGTGCAAGAGGTTTTTATCCGTTTATATCATGAGGGTCTGATTTATCGCGGCGATTATATCATTAATTGGTGTCCCCGCTGCCACACGGCGCTTTCCGATATTGAAACCGAGCATCAAGATACCACCGGGCATTTGTGGTATCTGCGTTATCCCCTGGCGGGTAGCAGCGGTGAAGTGGTGGTTGCGACTACCCGGCCCGAAACCATGCTGGGCGATACGGCCGTGGCCGTGCATCCTCAAGACAGCCGGTTTAAGAAACTAATCGGACAACGCGTAATATTGCCGATTATGCGGCGTGAGATTCCCGTGATTGGCGATACTTATGTGGACCGGGAATTCGGGACCGGCGTGGTTAAAATTACTCCGGCGCATGATCCCAATGATTTTTGGGTGGGAGAGCGTCACAGTCTGGAACGGATCAAGGTTATAAACCCGGACGGAACTATGAGCCAAGAAGCCGGAGAGTATGCCGGCCTGGACCGCTTTAAATGCCGGGAGCGTATAATCCGCGACTTGCAGGCCCAAGGCTCTTTGGTAAAAGTCGAGGAGCATCAGCATGCGGTGGGGCATTGCTACCGATGCCATACCATAGTGGAGCCTTACCTTTCCCGCCAGTGGTTTGTAAAGATGAAACCTCTGGCCGAGCCGGCCATCAAAGCCGCAAAGGAAGGGCGCGTCCGGTTTACGCCCAAACACTGGGTGGGGAATTATTTGGAATGGCTCGAAAATATTCGCGACTGGTGCATCTCGCGTCAAATTTGGTGGGGCCATCGCATACCAGCCTGGTATTGCGATAGTTGCCACGAGGTACATGTGCAGAAAACAGGTCCCGCAGTTTGCGCTAAATGCGGTCATTCCCGCCTCAGCCAGGACCCCGATGTGCTGGATACCTGGTTTTCCAGTGCGCTTTGGCCTTTTTCCACTCTGGGCTGGCCGGAGACGACTGAAGAGTTGAAGCGCTACTATCCCACCAGCGTCCTGGTGACCTCCTGGGATATTATTTTTTTCTGGGTGGCCCGTATGGTCATGATGGGTTTGAAATTCATGGGCGAGGTTCCTTTTCATGAGGTTTGTATCAATTCCCTGGTGGGTGACGTGGAAGGGAAAAAGATGAGTAAATCCAAGGGAAATACGGTTGATCCCCTGGAAATCATGGAGCACACCGGGGCAGACGGATTGCGCTTTACTATGGCTATGATTGAAACCCAGAGCCGTTACGTGGCTTTTACCCCGGACCGGCTGGAATCCTCACGTAATTTTGCGAACAAGATTTGGAATGCCGCGCGCCTGGTGCTTATGAATCTGGAAGAATATCGCATGCCGGAAGAAGAGCCGGAAAAGGATTTCACGGATCGCTGGATATTATCCTGCCTGGACAGAGCGGTGGGCAAGGTAAATGATGCGCTGGAAGAGTATCGTTTTTCCGAGGCCGCCCAGGCATTGTACCAATTCATCTGGCATGAATTCTGTGATTGGTACCTGGAGCTTTGCAAGCCTAGGCTTTACGGAAATCCGGCTCAGCGCGAACAGGCGCGTTACTATTTATTAACCACCCTGGAGGAAACCCTTCGTCTGCTCCACTCTTTTATGCCTTTTATTACTGAAGAGATATGGTCGCAATTGCCCGGCAAGCGGGGATTCATTATGCAGGCCGCCTGGCCTGAGAAAAAAATTGGCCGCTATGATGGCAGGACTATGCACGATATGGATTTGCTGATGGCGGTTATTTATAAAGTCCGGAATATTCGGGGAGAGAAGAATGTGCCGCCCGGGAAAAAGATTCCGCTAAGCGTGCGTTTCCAGCCGCAAGATCCGGTCAGTTATAATAACGCTGAGATTGTTAAGAAGCATGCTTTAATCATACGCGAATTGGCTAAAGTCTCGGAATTACAGATTGGCGCTGATGTTCAGAGACCCGAATTTTTTGCGGTTGAGGTTACTTGGGGTTTGGAACTTCTGGTGTCCTTGGAGGGGATGATTGACCTGGACCGGGAAAAAGAGCGTTTAAATAAAGAAATCAATAACCTGGAAACTTTATTGAAAAAGCTTGGAGCCAAGCTGGAGAATGCCGAATTTATCGAACGCGCCCCGGTTAAAATCGTGGAGGCGGAAAAGGTTAAACAAACCGATTATTTGCAGCGCCGGGAGAAGCTGCAAAACAGTCTGTTGAAATTGAAAAAAAATAATTTGTAGGGACGGGTTCGAAACCCTTACAATAAATTTAAAATACCTATGCATTTTGTAGGGGCAACCCCCGGTGGTTGCCCATCGATGTAATGCGAAATTCCTGGGCAGGCACGGGGGCCTGCCCCTACAAATTACATCAATAACGGTTTTGTGTTGTAGGGGTGGTATATCCCGGCTTTCTAGGGATTGAAAAAACAGTATCCAAAATTAACGTATGGGAAATGGAATGGGTAATATATTACGCTTCATTAGGGAGAAAACCGAATGCCGGTACGCCT
>DAOVYW010000036.1 GCA_030635415.1 Candidatus Firestoneibacteriota bacterium | reverse complement strand
TTGCTTTTTCAGGAAAACGCCTTATTTGATTTTATGACTGTGGGTGAAAATATCGTGCTGCCCTTGTACGAACATAACCGTATCGCTGAAGCGGATTTTCGTGCCAGCGCTTTACAAAAGATGGCTGAGGTTCATCTGGAGGCGGGAAAGATCGATAAATATCCTAACGAATTAAGCGGAGGGATGAAAAAAAGGGCAGCCTTGGCAAGAACCCTCTCGTTAGAACCGCAAATAATTTTATATGATGAACCAACTGCCGGGCTTGATCCGGGAAAAACCAATTCCATCTGTAAATTAATCAAGGCACTGCAAAAGAATCAAGGCACGACCGCTGTCGTCGTTACGCACGATCTGGAAGCAGCGCTGAAAATAGCGGATATAGTCGCCTTCTTGCATCAGGGCCGGGTAATTTTTCAAGGGACCATAGATGAATTCCGGCAATCGAATTCGGAAATTATACATAAATTTCTTAAGGGCGAGAGCTGAAAAGTTTTTGCTCCCGGATGGCACAGGCAATGGATAATAATTATTTCGTAACCTCGGAGGGGGAAAGACCCGGCGCCCGGCTGAGGTATAGGAGGAAATATGTTCGAGTTGCAGTCACGGTATTTAATCAGCTTAAGAGTGGGAGGGTTTTTTCTGGGGATAACAGCCTTATTGGCCATAAGTCTTTTTATGGTGCAGAGCAAAACCAGTCTGTTTGAGCCCAAATATACCATACAGATACTTTTTTATAATGCCAAAGGGATTAATATTGGAGCGCCCGTCAAGTTAGCCGGGGCGCCGGTGGGATATGTTAAAGGTATTAAATTCGCCCCCAAAATAGAGGATTATTATTTAATTATAACAGTTGATATTAAAAAGAGCGTTCAGCCGCGGATTCGCTCGGATTCAACGGCCTATCTGGAAAGTTCCGGTGTCATAGGCGATAAATACATAGAAATTTCCATGGGGAGTATTGAAAAACCCATAATAAAAGCCGGCGAAAGTATTTGGGGGAAACCTTAATATAGGGTTTTTAAAAGTCGATAATAGAATATAATGGGAGTGTCGCCAAAAGGCGTTTTTTTAGGAAAGCCCCATAAAAGATATATGCGGGGAGAACATTTTCTGACGGAAAGGGAGTCAATATTATTGTGATGGATCCAAACTTAGCCCAATCAAAACTAGAAGAACGCCGAGGGGTGGAAAACCTGATCCCGGCGAAGCTTCCGCAGATAAGGACCGGTTTAACCCGGAAATTTGTGGGGGGGACTACTTTGCTGGTGCTGCTGATGTCCGTGGTATTTTGCCTCTTTTTTTATCAGGAAGTCAGGCATTCCGTGGGAACGGTTATAGGGTTAGTCCTCGTTTTTCTATTCATCGGCAGTCTGCTGGCCCTGTATTTATCCCGGATCATTGTAGTGCCTATCCAGCGTCTGGTCCGGGAGATTAAAAGCGTAGCACGGGAACATGAGAACCGGGATAAAAGCGGGCTTCTTCCTGGCCGACGCTTTCGCCGGGCCGGTGATCTGAATTTAGGGGTGCAGACCAATGACGAAATTGGACAATTGGCAAATGAGTTCGGGGTAATGGTAGAACAATTGGAGAAGTCCTACGAGAGCCTGGAGACTATTATTAAGGATAAAAGCAGTATAGCACAGGAAAAATCAAAAATAGCCGAAGATCTTAAGGACCTCAACCGGCAAAAAGAGGATGTTATTAAGGAAAGAACCCGGGAAGTGGTGGAGAAGAACCTTAAGCTTTATGAGAGTTCCGAAGAGCTGCAATTCCAAAAGGAAGATTTAATTGGTATGAATGAGCAGTTGGAGAAGACATCCCGGATGAAATCCGAGTTTCTGGCCAGCATGTCCCACGAATTAAGAACGCCCATGAACAGCATTATAGGCTTTGCGGAAGTACTCAAGGATAAAATGTTCGGCGATTTGAACGAACGCCAGGAAAAATATATTGCCAATATTTTAGCCTCCGGACGGCATTTGCTCCAGTTGATTAATGATATACTGGATATTACCAAAGTGGAAGCGGGTAAAATGAAGTTGCTGGTAGAGCCTTATTCCATCAATCGGGTGATTGATGAAGTGCAGGGCGTGATTAAGACCCTGGCATATAAAAAAAACATTGAATTAAAAACTTTTCTTTGTCAAAACGGGATCATGCATGGTGATGTCGCCAAGGTTAAGCAAATCCTGTACAATTTACTTTCCAATGCCATTAAATTCACGGATGAAAAAGGAATGGTTAACATTAAGCTGGAAGAAATACCGACGGGAACGGCTTTTGACGGCGGGCCGGGAGCGGAATCTTTTGTGGCTTCCGGGAAGTCCCTCCTGTTGCAAGTGAGAGATACCGGCATAGGCATAAAGCCGGAGGAGCAGACGCGGATATTTGAAGAATTCGAACAGACCGTGAAGACCCGCCGGCGGAGATACGAAGGAACCGGGTTGGGATTGGCGCTTACCCGGAAGCTGGTACATTTGCATGGCGGAAAAATTTGGATCCAGAGCGTGGAAGGCCAGGGAACAACGGTTTTTGTAGTATTGCCTGAGAAAGCCATCAACCAGGAGGAAGAGGAAAAGGAAGAGGGGGAGAATTCGTCATGAAGCGGGTGGATGGGCCGGAAAAAAGAGCGCCGCGTATTTTGGTGGTGGAAGATAACCCAATGAATATGGAGTTAGTGCGGGATTTGCTGCAAGCATATGGTTGTCAAGTGAGTGAGGCGGTCGATGCCGAGGATGGTTGGCAAAGCCTGAAAACCGAGATCCCGGACCTGATACTTTTGGACCTTCAGTTGCCGAAAGTCGGCGGCTTCGTTTTAGCGCGGGCGGTCAGGCGAACCAGGAGATTACGGGGGGTTCCGGTTGTGGCCATGACCGCCTATGTTATGGCCAAGGATCAGGAAAAGGCCAAGCACGCAGGTTGTATCGGGGTGATTATCAAGCCGATTGATACCCGGACGTTCCCCCGGGAAGTAGAAGGTTATCTTAGACAGGGCCGACAAGCAGGCTTTCCCAGTCAGTCGGTTTAGGCTGATTATCCCCACCGCAGGGAAATGTTTCCCATACGTTTTTCCTTCCCGCCTCTCGATTTAAATAGTCGAACAAATTTTCGGATACCAAATCATATTCCCTTCCCACGGTGGGGTTTCAAATTAAAGCGGGAAGACAGCGGGTAATATTTTCAGATAAATTGACAAGCAGATATAAAATATCAGATTATTTAAGACCAGGTCAAGAGGTGTTTTTATTCCCCGTAGCTTGCGGCGGGAGAATTTATTTAAACGTACCTACCCTAAATACTACATAGAAATGCTACAACACGATAATATTAAGGAAAGATAGTGTTTTTCTAGGAGTCTGTCGGACTTACCAGTGTTAAAAAAGCCAATCTGAGTATTAAATTGCATTTTTATATAACTTCCCCCCTTTTCAAGAAGGCTGTGTCATAATGCATATTCACACCGGCAAACTCCGCTTTTCAGTCAATACCCGGTGCATGGGCTGATCCTGTGGTGTGGTGGGGAGGGAAGCCATCAACTGTACTTCAAAAGCCAGGCCCAAACGGAAACCGGGACATTCGGGCAGAAAACGGTCATAAAAACCCTGGCCATATCCCAGGCGATGACAATTCAAATCAAATCCTACGCCGGGAATAATCAGCAAATCAAATTGGGAGGGAACAATCACCGGACCGTTAATCGGCTGCAAAATGCCCAAGGGGCCGGGGCGTAAATCGTCCGGATTATTAAAGCGGCGGAAAACCAGGGAGTGGGTCTTTAAGTTTACGACCGGCGCGGCAAGTATTTTTCCCGTTGCGAGAGCAGCGCGTACCAGTCCGGCAGTAGAAACTTCATCGGGCAGAGAAAGATAGATTCCGATGCATGGTGAGGAAGACCATTCCGGGAGGGCCAGAACCTGCTGAACAATACGCCGGGAGAAGTTGCTGCGGGCTTCGGGTTTCAAGGCGCGGCGCGCCCGGAGTAAATTTTTACGAATGGTTGTTTTAGGGACGAGCGGTGACATATTAAAGAAGATGGTTCAATTGCCGGCCTAAAGTACGGGCATGCTGCAAGGCCAGGTTTAGTCGGTGAGCGCCCGGTTTGCCGTCCAGGCCCGGGACCAGCAAACTTTGAGTATATTGAAATCCGATGGTATGGAAAAAGGCTTTGGCTTCACGGACAATAACCCCGAACTCCCCATGCCGTTGGGAGGCGCAAGTGGAGATGAAATACCCGGGACGTTTCAGACGGACCGGGGCGCGGCGCTGAGATTCAAGATACCAGAGAGGCAGGCAGCGGTCGATAACAGCCTTGGTTTGCGCGGGAAATCCGTAAAAATAGACCGGCGCTGCCAGTACCAGGGCCTGAGCACGTTCAAAAAGCCGGAAAAGTTTTGGCATGCGGTCAGGTTGTACGCAGGGCTGATTTTGTTTACAAGTTTGGCATCCCAGACAGGGCAAGATTTTTAGTTCGGGCAGCGATCGGCGTACTATCTCCCAATCACCCGCTTCCTGGATAAAAGCCGAGAGCAAACGGGAGTTTGCGCCCTCCTGGCACGGGCTTCCCAAAAGAGCGAGCAATAGTGGCCGGGTAGAGGCGGGCATAAAATAAGATCAGCCGAACTTGTATTTTACGCCGAAGCCGCCCCGGGGATATTTCCAATCGATATTTCCATAGGGGCAAATAATGCGGCAGGTGCCGCATTCCAAACAGCCTTCAAAGGAGACCAGGACCTCGTTTTTTTCTTTTTCGTGTTCCCAGCAATCAGCCGGGCAGCCATTGATACAGGGTTTTTCCCGGCATTGGGCGCAGACGGATTGGTCCTTGACACTGAGGTGTGATTGATGGTCAGGATTAAAGGTTACCAGGAAAAGTTTATCTTCGAGTTTCATTTTAACGTAAGCCCTCCTTTTAGAGCGTCCAGGGCGGCGCCCCACAGGCCTCTGCGCCGGCTTACCATTTTTAGAATACGGTTTTGTTTTTCCCGTTTGCCGACGCCGTCAACAGTAAGAAATTCGGTTCCCGCGTCATTCATAAGTTCGGGATAGATATTGAAAAACTGAGGACTGCTTTCCAGCCAATGTGGCAGCCCACGGTATTTTTTTAGATCTTTCATTATGAAACTGGACTTCAGGGCCTGCTGATACCCTGCCAGCCCGGCGGCGGAGAAATCGCCTTTCTCCTTGGCGCGTACAATGGTTTGGCCGGCCAGGATTCCGGATTGCACGGCTAGATTAGAGCCTTCCCGGTGCAGGTTATCCACCAGCATGGCGGCATCTCCGACTGCCACCCACCCCTCGCCGGATACCCGGGGCACGGCGTGGTAGCCGCCTTCCGGGATTAAATGCGCCAGGTACTCCTCGGTTTTACCGCCGGCGATCAAGGGGCGGATACTGGGATGTTCCTTTAAGGCTTCCAGAATATCACTGGTTTTAAGCTTAAGCCGGGCCAGGTCCGAGACCAGAATGCCCAATCCCAGAGAAATACTTTCCTGGTTGGAATACAGAAACCCCAGCCCTACCGCGCCTTGGGTAAATGATCCGAAAAGTTCAATGGATACACCCTGGCCCGGTTCTACATTGAACCGGTCGGCGATTTTTTCAGCCGGCAGGGAAATAATTTCTTTAACTGAAGAGGCCACTTGGTTGGGCTTGATTTCGGAATGCACGCCCAAGTCCCGGAGCAACAGGGAATTCACGCCGTCCGCGATTACTACGACATCGGCGTGTAGATCACCGTCATCCAGACTGGTATGCACGCCGACTACTTTACCCTTCTCCTGCAACAGGGATTCAACCGTAGCTTCGGTAAGGAGCATAGCACCAGCTTGCTCGGCCTGTTCAGAGAGCCAGCGGTCAAATTTGGCCCGGAAGACAGACCAACAGTTGGGAGTCTCAGGGGCAAAAGATTGGCTGCGGACGCCGCCGCCCATATGGCCGTTTGGGCCAAGGAGCCAATAGCGCTGCTCTACAATAGCGCGCTCGACCGGAGCATGCTTCCAAAACTCCGGCAGCAATTGATCCAGGGGATGGCGGTAGAAAATCCCGCCCATGACGTTTTTTGAGCCGGCAAAGGCGCCCCGCTCAAGTACGGCCACTTCCAATCCAGCTTGGGCCATGGCAATAGCAGCGGTCAGGCCGGCCGGGCCAGCTCCAACCACGATGGCATCAAATTTTTCATCTGCCATTATAACCTCCAGAAAAAAGCAGTAGAAAATGAATGAAATAAACGGGCTCCATAATATTAAAATTACAGGGAGGAGTCAACCAGAAAAAGTTTATTTGCCCATTATGTACTTTCAGCCACTCCACAGGCTCTATCTCGTTATCATTTGTCCCGAGCGAAACATCTCAAGGTAAAGTGTTGTGGCACAGTCATTATCCCGATAAAGGCAGCGGAGAGCCTTCGGAAGATTAAGGCTTGGGGGACATGAAGCTGGTTACCAGGAGAGGAGCAGATCCATGGTTATGAATAGAATGAATCGCTTCGGGGGGCACGAAAGTCATGGAATGCGGTTGGGCCAGTACTGATTCCACGCCTACCGAGATGAGAGCCTCTCCTTCAATGACAGATAAAAACTCACCGGAAAAAGGATGAGTATGGTCAGGCATAGATTGTCCGGGTTTAAAGCTGTAGAGGAAGATTACGGCATTATCCGAGGAAAGGACTACCGAACGCCCAAAATGGTCGGGTTGAAAATTAATGTGTTTTTTTAGTTCCGCAAGTCTCAAGGGAAAACCTCCTTACTAAGGTTGGCTACGGCCGGCGTCCGCGTTTGAGCAGTAAAGCTAAAGGAATGAAGATTAAATTCGCCGCAACGATTATTCCTCCCACTGGAATTAAGGTGCTGGTCAGAGGATATTCTGACAATATTATTACACTGAAAAATAAAATCAGAAAGACCAGATTGACGATTAATAATTGTACAGGTTGCAACGACGGATTGGAAAGCAAAAACATGTTAAACAGCCAAAAAATAGTAAAAACCAGGAGCGCCAACCAGAAACCTTGTAAGCAAAGGGAAAATTGACGGCCGATATTTTTCTGGGCGAGCAGGCCAAGTAATTCAGCCTGGGAGGCCGCAAGCACAAACAAACGCAGACCGTTATCCGATATCCTCCAGCCGAGCAGGTGCAGGGGCTGATCAAAGGAGTAAAGATGCGCGGGCTGAACGGTAAGCGGGAGAGTATGGGCCAGCACTTCCACGGCCCCGGAGGCGTCAGTGAAGAAGGCGGGTGCTAAAAGCGGCTGTGCAGCATCAGAAAACAAGGGCGAGTTTTTTCTCTCGGGGTTAGCAGGCAGGATCGGTCCGGCCAAATAAATAAATTTTCTGAAATCCATAATGGGCAAATTTTCAAACGCGGCACAGGATTGCGGCCCGCGGCTTACGACTTTATAGGCGTTAACGTACTGGCTGGGCGCGGAAATGCCGGTCATCACCTTAAACGTTAAGAAAATTAAAGCCAAGGCGGCTACCATCAAGATGATTCTAACCGCGGGAGCATATGATTTTATTTCTATAGGGGCCATATTTCCTATCCCTTTCGTCTGGTAGCTCTCCAGTAATTATAATGGGGAAAGCTGTTTACGGCAAGTGTTTTCAAAGGTGAAATTTTTACTTGTCGGAGTATGGCACAAAGGGTATAATCTCATCCTCTTTGCGCCCATAGCTCAATTGGATAGAGCGTCTGACTACGGATCAGGAGGCTAGGGGTTCGACTCCTCTTGGGCGCACCAAAGCCAGAAATTGTAGGGGCGTTTAATTAAACGCTCCTACTTAAGAGAATGTGTTGTAATTGAAGACATTGTATTTTGACGTCATTCCGGCAAAAGCCCCGGAGCAAGTCCGGGATGACAAACGAAAAACACTTTCAAGCCGCAATATAACACGGTTTGTAAGCAGTGAAGTAATCAAGGGGTCGAACCCCAGGGGGAGTGGGGATATATCTCCCACTGAAATATGCCGGCTACTTTAGATGAAAAATTTATGTCCCTGGCGCTTCGGCAGGCGCGGAAAGCGTATCAGGCCGGTGAAGTTCCAGTAGGCGCAGTAGTGGTTTACCAAGGCAAGATTATTGGCCGCGGCCATAACCAGGTAGAAGCCAGACAGGATGCCACCCAACATGCCGAGATGATGGCCCTGAGACAGGCGGCGCGTCATTTAAAAAGCTGGCGTTTGTCAGGATGCCGTCTGTATGTTACCTTGGAGCCCTGCGCTATGTGCGCCGGCGCAATAGTGTGGTTCCGGACGGAAGAAATTATATATGGCGCGGCGGATCCCAAGGCCGGGGCCTGCGGGTCAGTGCTCAAGATCGCGGGGAATAAACAATTAAATCATTGTCCCAAGCTAAAAGCCGGGATAATGGAGAAGCCTTGCCGAGAATTACTTAAAGAGTTTTTTAAGCAGGTCAGAACCCGAACGGGCAGAAAGCCTTAAACAAAAAAGTTGCCAGAAAGTGGTAAAAAGTAGCCGGTCAGTATGCCCGGTGTTAATATAATGTAGGGGCAATCCCCTGGGTTGCCCAGGGAAGAGAGTGACACATAATGGAGAGATGTCCGAGCCCGGTTTAAGGAGCACGACTGGAAATCGTGTAGGCGTAACCGTCTCGAGGGTTCAAATCCCTCTCTCTCCGCCATGTTGCGCCCATAGCTCAATTGGATAGAGCGTCTGACTTCGGATCAGAAGGTTAGGGGTTCGATTCCTCTTGGGCGCACCAAAACCAGAAATTGCAGGGATGTTTAATTAAACGTTTCTACGTTTAAAGATACGGGGATATATCCCCCAACAAATGGGGCAGTAGCTCAGTTTGGGAGAGCGCCGCGTTCGCATCGCGGAGGCCGACGGTTCGATCCCGTTCTGCTCCACCAGAAATCCACGCGCCGTCATTAGCGCAGCAAAATAACCCGCCTGCAACGGAGAGGTGGCCGAGTCCGGTTTAAGGCGGCAGACTCGAAATCTGTTGTACTCGTAAGGGTACCCGGGGTTCGAATCCCTGCCTCTCCGCCAGTTTTTCCGTGAGAAATTTGGAGCACATGAACATTCTTTTTCTCTCGCCCATAGTTCCCTACCCCCTGGTAGACGGCGATCGGCAGCGCGCTTATCACCTACTCCGGCATTTGGCGCGTGGGCACCGTGTACACCTGCTTTGTTTCCTGCGAAGTCCGGAGGAAAGAAAAAATCTGCAGCCACTGAAAAAAGTATGCGCCCGGGTGGAGGGTGTGGAGATAACCCGGGGGGAGATTATATACAACTGCTTAAAAGCCTGGCCTGGCTGGCAGCCGCTGAATGTCGCGGCCTTTCGTTCGGAGAAAATGCGGAGTAAAGTGAAGCAAACTATAGATAAATTCGGCATAAACGCGGTTCATGCCTACCGGTTACGCATGGCACCCTATGCTGTGGAAGTAAAAGCAAGGCTCCGAATACTGGATTATACGGATTCGCTGACGCGATATTTTCAAACGCGAGTGAAAGTTAAAAATTCCTGGTGGAAGCAGCGCTATTTAAAACGTGAAATAGAGCGTCTGGGGAATTATGAGGCTTGGGTTTCCAGACAGTTCGATACCTGCCTGATTTCCTCGGTCCGGGACCGCAAGGCCCTGTATCAGCTTGGAGCCGCCAAGAATATTGAAGTGATAACCAACGGCGTGGATACAAAAGCCTTAACTCCTCATGTCAGGCTGGTGTCAACGCCGGAGTTGATTTTTGTCGGAAACATGCGGTATGTTCCCAACCAAGAGGGGCTTAGGAAATTTTGCGAGGAGATTTGGCCGCGGATCCGGGCTGAAATACCACACGTCCGTCTGACCATAGTCGGCCAAAAACCGGTGGCCCGGGACCGGGCATGGCAATATGCGGGAGTGGAATTTGCCGGAGTAGTGCCGCGGCTGGAGCCTTTTTTTCACCAGGCCCGGGTTGCCATTTGTCCCCTGGAAATAGCCACCGGCCGCCAGTTCAAGGTTCTGGAATATTTCGCGGCCGGCATACCGGCAGTGGTTACACCCATAGTGGCGGAGAATCTCCAGGTTGAGGGTGAAAAACATCTTCTGGTTGGTAGTACACCGGAGGACTTTGCCCAACAGGTAATCAGGCTATGCCGGGATGAAGGTCTGGCAGAACGGCTTCGCCAAGCGGCCCGGGAGCTGACCCGGAAAGAGTATGACTGGTCCGTGCCAGAGGCCCGGATTGAAAAAATTTATCAAAGATTAAGTTCTTTTGTTCCATAAATAGTTACGGGTATAAAATTTGCGAGGATAATGTTTTACGTAGGGGCGGACTTCCATGTCCGCCCACCCGCGTAACGTTAAACCCGTAGGCCGGCATGCCCTTTGGCAAGCTCAGGATAAAGAAGCCGGCCACTACGTCCTGTGGAAGGAGCGAGGCATGATTTCAAGCTTGTATATTGTCCTGATAGCGTTCGCGGTGACGCTGGGGCTGACCCCGGCGGCCGGATGTCTGGCCCGGCGCATGAAAATACTTGATCATCCGGATAAGCATTTGAAACGGCATGAAAAGCCCGTGCCGTATCTTGGCGGGCTGGCGGTTTACCTGGGGTTCATGATATCCCTGGTGGGAGTAAAGCTATGGCAGGATGGGACAGTGATCGGCGTGGTGGGAGTAATTACCGGGACAACACTGATAGTTATTCTGGGACTGATAGATGATAGAAAGGCCCTTTCGCCGCTGGTTAAATTTATCGGGCAGACCGTGGCAGTATTGATTTTGATTATTTGCAATATGCGCCTCCAATTCATTCAATCGCCCGTGTTATCCATAGCACTGACTGTTTTTTGGGTAGTAGGCGTAACTAATGCCATGAATCTGATAGATATCATGGACGGGTTGTCATCCGGAGTGAGCATAATTGCCGCGGCGGTCTTTTTTATAATCGCGGCCCAGAACGGCCGGTACAATGATATGTACATTGTGGCCGCGCTGGGCGGAGCGGCGCTGGGTTTTATTCCGCATAACTTTCCCCGCGCCCGTATTTATCTGGGAGATGCCGGCGCCCTGATGATGGGGTTTGTACTGGCCTCGGTAGCGGTAGGCGAAAGTTACTCGAGGATTAATCCTCTGGCAGTGCTGGCACCACTGCTGATTCTAGCCGTGCCGATTTTTGATACTTTATTCATCATGTTTATCCGGCATCGCCGCGGAGACTCGATGTTCCGGGGCAGTCCGGATCACCTGGCTCTGCGCATGGTTAAATTGGGTCTTAGCCGGAAGCAGACAGTGCTCATTCTATGGGGCGTGAGCTTGAGTTTGGGATTGATTGCCTACGCTTCGATGCAAATGACCATGCAGTGGTCGCTGCTTATATATCTGGGAATCGGGCTGCTGGCGTTATTCATAGCCGAGCGCATGAGTGGTTTTTCCATGCAAGAGCCCAAATGAGCGCCCAACGCCGGGACGAAGGATTGGTGATTCTGGGCGCAGGCCTGGCCGGACTTTCCGCTGCCTATCATGCCGGGCCCGGTGCCAGAATATTTGAAGCCGAGGCCCGGGCCGGGGGCGCTTGCGTTACGGATAGGGAGGGACCCTACAGCTTTGACCGGGCCGGCCACCTACTGCATTTACGTACCAGAGAAGTGCAGCGTTTAATCCAAAAACTTTTGCCGGGCAGGTTTCAAGTCCTGGCGCGGGATGCGCGCGTTCATCTAATGGATACGGAAGTGCGCTACCCTTTTCAGGCCAATACCTTCGGGCTATTGCCGGAGGTTAAAGGGGAATGCGTCCGACGCTATTTGGAAGCCGCGGTTTCAGAGAAAAAACAGCCGCGCAATTTCCGGGAATGGACCCAAGCCGCTTTTGGCAAGAGCATTTCCCGGTTTTTCTTTGAACCATACAACCATAAACTCTGGACCATTTCGCCTTCTAAGCTGTCCCTGGAGTGGATGAAAAGTTATGTGCCCCAGCCTGATTGTAGCCGTGTGATCAGAGGCGCGTTTGCGGATATTCCGGAAGGCGGAGGATATAACGCTAAATTTTGGTATCCCCAGACCGGCGGAATTGGGATTCTAGGGCAGGCGCTCTCCGCGAGTATTTCCCGGCTACGCCTGAATGCCCGGGCCGTAAGTGTGGCCCCCCGCCGGCGGACGGTGGATATATTAGGACTGGGAAGAATCGCGTGGCAGCGGTTGATCTCTACCCTGCCCTTGCCCGTGTTAGTGGCTATACTGGAACAGCCGCCGCGCAGGATATTGGAAGCCGCGAAACAGTTGCATGCCAACTCGGTTATAGTCGTGAACCTGGGTGTGATCCGTTCCCGGCCGAACAAAACTCACTGGCTCTATTTTCCGGAAGCGGAATATTCCTTCTACCGGGTGGGTTTTCCCTCAAACTATGGACGGATGGCGCCCCGGGGGCGCAGCGTGTTGAGCGCCGAGGTGGCGGTCAAGGCCGGCACAGGTTGGGAAGGCCGGAAAAAATTAGCCGGCCGGGTACGCCGGGATTTAATCAAAGCCGGACTGCTGGAAAAAAAAGATATAATAGAAAAAGAATATTTGCAATATCTGCCATACGCATATGTGATATATGATAAAAATCATTCCGCGGCGCGCAAATTAATTCTGGATTACTTAACTTCGCAGGGCATAACCAGCATAGGACGCTGGGGCGGGTGGGAATATTCCGCCATGGAGGACGCCATTCTGGCGGGGAAGCAAGCGGTTATTCGAAAATAGGAAAGGAAAATGAAGATGAGAACAAGAAGTCATATAGTGCCAATACTTCTGGGCATGTTTATTATTTTTGCGCTGATAGACAGCGTCCGGGCCGAGAGTGGAAATCAATATGCAGATACGCTGGGGTTGAATTGGAGTTTGCTGATAGGTGATGGATTCTATGAAACAACATATGCGGTTGTAGGCATGACAACCTATGGAGTTATGGCGGAGATGGTCCGGGGAATCGAAATTCCAACCCTGCCCGGCCTCGAGGTCGGCCTGGCACCTGGCTTCATGATGATGATGGGCCAGAATACTTTTGCCGTGCCGGTTGACTGGCCCACGGCATATACCCAGGACTGGAAAGTAAAGAGAGTAATTATGGGACCCACTTTAATGGCGAAATATATATACTCATTTAACGCGGGGCCGCTGGAAATTGGAATCGAGAACAGCTTCGGAGCAGGATACTTGTTTCAGCGGGTAGTCTGGGAGTGGGTAAATAAAGGGGATCCCGGCACGGGCAACAACGGGTCATTAGATCAAAGATCACTGGAACCATTGGTGAATTTAGGCCTGGAAGTTAAATGGCCGCTGGGAGAAATTTCCAAGCTGGGGGTGTCTTTTCATGGCATACTGACACCGCTGAAAGTCGGGGATTTCACCAACCCCCTCATCCTGAAATGCGGCATTAATTATCATGTGAGTTTTTAGAAACGGCCTCCGAGCCATTCCAGCGGGATCGGGATAAAAAAATGTGACGCCAGCTGAAATAAAAATGGATAATAATATCCAGGCAGGCGTCACATTAGTTGAAATTGTCCATCGCTCGTTCTGGCCCGTTGCAACGGCTAGCCTCTTTAGGGAGGTTGTGCCCTGGCGATGACAAATCAATAAACTATATTTATAGTATAGCACCAGAGGCCGGAAAAAGCAATTTATTACGCAAAAAACCGGACTGGAAAAAGGGCTGGGACAGGTTTCTCGTGGTCATGGAAAATCCTCGTTATTCTAAGAACAAATCCGGTTGGGCATGTCTTTTTGTCCAGGCTTTGTTCATAATCAGGAACAATCCCCAATGGAAATAGCGAGTCACCCAAACCCAGAAAGGAATCATTAACCATTTGCGCAGACCTGACATTTTCTCAAAAACAGCTAATTGCTTTAAGGCTTTTGGTGAAAACTGTGTGCTGTCTTTCGCAAAAGCCCGTCCCAATCGCATAAATTCGTAATAAAGCTGAACTTTCAGCAGCGGTTGCGGAAGACCACGGATCGCTTCCACACCACCTCGTACAGCTGTGCCGATGTAATGACATCCCAATCGTCTGACTAAACGTTCCAGATATTTTTCTATATAACGAGAGTGAAGTGGTTCGGGAAAACCGGATTGAATGATAAAACCCATATGCTTATCCTTTAGTTGTCCTCGCAAGGGGGCCATATCCTCAAAAAAGCGTTTGACGATTGAAGGCATGGAATCGACATATAAAGGAAGAGCAATAATGATATGAGTTGCTTCCTGGAGCAAAGCGATGTGTTTATCCCGGCAATTTTCCCGATTAATATAATAAAGCTCAGCTTCTGATTGACCGCCCTTGCGAAGGCCGGCATTAAAATAATTTAAAACCAGGCGAGTGTTGCTGCGAAGGCCGCGAGGTGATCCATTAAAGCAGATTAATCGCATAGCGCACCTCGTCAACCGGTTGATGGCTGGTAACAGTAAAGCTTAGTTGGGTGAGAAAATCCAGGGCAAAACGTGCGTAAAGCGCCTGGGTAATAGCAATATCTTCTTCATCAGTATCTGCTTCCGGTCCCAGGAGCAAGCCGAATTTAGGATGATGAAGGTAACGGGGCCGGTGATGTATTTCGCCCTGGGACAGACGGAAAAAAGGAAGGACAAGGGGAATCATTTTATCCTGTACCCTTTTTAATAAAGCGCTGGTAAATCCCATAATCAAAGGCGATGCCCAAATAGTTAAATCTGAATGGAGGATGGCACGACGCGCACGTGCGGTATCATCCGGATGGGAGCATTGGCCCGGTGTTCGCTTCCAGCAATCCCAGCACCCAACAC
>DAOVYW010000113.1 GCA_030635415.1 Candidatus Firestoneibacteriota bacterium | reverse complement strand
TAGAAAAAGCGGAGGGTGTGGCATCGGTTCAAATCGCCGGAGGTTTAGAACGGGAGATTCTGGTTACCATGGATTTAGGTCGCTTGAATGCCACCGGTATTTCCCCGCTTACGGTTCTGGAAACCCTGAAAAATTCCAATATTAATTATCCGGCGGGAACCATTCATGGTCATTTTTACGATTATTTGATAAGAACCATGGGAGAATTTACCACTTTAAAGGAAATTGCCCAATCGCCGGTAGGGCTGGATGAGAGCGAGGAATACAAAGCTGACGAGCAAAAGGCCCTGTCGATAGTCGGTTCGCCCCTAACCGAAGCGGCGGATAATCCCAAGCGCAAAGTCGATAACCGGGTTATATTACTCTCGGACATAGGTGAGGTAGAAGATGGTTTTAAGGAACAAACATCGATTTCCCGCTATAACGGTAAGGAAAATATTTCCATCACTATACAAAAACAAGCCGGTACCAATACGCTGGAAGTGGTTGACAACGTTAAGCAGGCGCTCCGGAAAATCCAGGGGGATCTTCCCCGGGGACGTAAAGTCCGGATCGTAACTGTCTATGATCAATCCCTGTTTGTTAAGCAGTCCATTGACCGGGTATTTGAAGATGCCATTATTGGTGGGATTTTAGCTTTTTTAGTTATCCTGCTTTTTCTCCGGAATATTAGAAGTTCCATGATTGTAATCACCGCCATCCCCATTTCAATTCTGGCGACTTTTTCCCTGATGTATTTTCAAGGAATTACCTTAAATATGATGTCTCTGGGCGGATTGGCGCTGGGCGTCGGCCGGTTGGTGGACGACGCTATTGTATGCATTGAAAATATTTACCGGCATTGCCAGTTGGGTTTGCAGCCCAAAGAAGCGGCAGTAGTGGGAACAATGGAGGTTTCTTCGGCTATTATAGCTTCCACTTTTACCACCATCACGGTTTTTCTTCCCATGATTTTTGTCAAAGGGGTGGCCGGGCAATTATTTTCCGAGTTGGCTTTAACCGTGACCTTTGCCTTGCTTGCTTCGCTGGGCGGAGCGCTGCTTTTGATTCCCATGCTGGTTTCCCGGGGAGGGGAACGGCAATTAAACGAAGTCAGGTATTTACGGAAAGTAGAGCCGGTTTTACACGCCATGGAAGCTTTCTTTGCGCGTCTGCTCTTGAAATTCATGGAACGTCCGGGAAGGAATTTAGGCCTGGTTTTTATGATTTTTTGCCTTAGCATGCTGTTACTATTTCCCATTAATAAAGAGTTTATGCCTAAAGTTGATCAGAGCCAGTTTATAATCAAGGTTAATTTGCCGACCGGCGCCTTGATTAAAATCACGGATAAGGTATGCCGCCAAGTGGAAAAGATATTACTGGTGATTCCGGAAATCAGGGATGTGACGGTGAATATCGGATCGTCCAAGGACGAAACGATTGGGCCGGCAGCGGAAGCCATGGGATCGCATCAAAGTACTATTATGATCAATTTAAAAAAGAAAAGAAAGCGTTCCACCCATGATGTTATTCAGGAGGTTAAGCAACGAGTAGAACAGTTGGATACCGGTCCGGCCCGTTTTGAGTATATCGCCCAGGACAGCGCTTTGCAGGTATCCGCTTTTACCAGTGGAGCTCCGGTGGTTATTGAGATCAAGGGGAAAAACCTTAATTTACTAAAAAAATCACCAAGGATATAGAAAATTTAATGATGGGCATTCCGGGTCTCTTTGGAATTAAAAATAGTGTAGTGGAGGAAGCGCCGGAGTCCAAGATCTACATTCAAAGAGATAAAGCGGCGTTGTATAATCTCTCCGTGGATGACATTTCACGAACCGCCAAGGTTGCCATTAAGGGCAGCGCGGAGACCAAGTTTAAGGAACCGGGCAAGGATGAGGTGGATATTCGCGTTCGTCTCCGGCCGGAAGACCGGAAAAATATTACGGACCTAAGACAACTGTTTATTCATTCACCCCTGGAAATACAGGTTCCCTTAAACGAAGTAGCCTATATCGGGGTGGGGGTCGGGCCTTCGGAAATAAAACGCAAAGACCGGCAGCGGTTTGTCATGGTTACGGCCAATATATATAAACGGGGTTTGAGTGAAGTAGTTAATGAAATTAATACCCGGTTGGAAAAATATCCCCTCCCGGAAGATTATTTTATAAATATGGGGGGGGAGAGCGAGCAAATGGCTGAATCTTACCGCAGCCTGGCTTTTGCCCTGATTTTAGCCGTTTTGCTGGTTTATATGATTATGGCCGCGCAATTTGAATCTCTAATTCAGCCGTTTATTATTATGTTTACCGTCCCCCTTTCCCTGATCGGAGTAATGTGGATTTTGTTTTTAACCAATACGGCGATTTCCATAGTGGTCATTATCGGCATGATTATGCTTATTGGTATAGTTGTGTCCAACGGTATTATTTTAATTGATTATACTAATTTACTGCGGGAGAGGGGAGCGGATCCTCAAGACGCGGTTATACGGGCCAGCCGGATCCGTTTGCGTCCTATACTGATGACCGCCCTCTCCACCATCATGGCCCTGGTTCCTTTAGGGATGGCCCTGGGAGCCGGCGTGGAGCTTATGGCCCCCTTGGCGATTACGGTTATCGGCGGCCTGGCATCTTCGACATTTTTAACTTTAATTGTAATTCCAACTATTTATTTGGGTGTTGAGCGAGCAACCCAAAAGATAAAAATATTATTTCAACGGCCGGCGGCGGAGGAGATTTAACCGAGATGGGTTTGCCAGCATATTTTATTAATCGTCCCATTACGGTTCTAATGATCTTTTTAGGCATTGCGATTCTGGGTTTGATATCCCTTAAGCGATTGCCCCTGGAATTAATGCCGAATACCAGTTATCCGGTAGTGACTATTAATATCAGCCATCCCGGGGTTCCGCCGACCGAGGTGGAAAACATGGTAACCGTCAAAGTTGAGGAGGCGGTGGCTACGGTCGCTCATCTGCGGTCTATAGAATCTTCCTCCAAAGATGGGAAGTCCGAGACTATCCTGGAATTCGAACCGGGAACCGATATGGATTTTGCCGCCTTGGAAGTGCGTGAAAAGTTCGCCAAAGTTCGTAATAAATTGCCCAAGGATATACGGAAACCGATCCTGGGAAAGTACGACGTGGCGGATGCGCCGGTTATGATTTTGGCTTTGCTTTCCGATAAAATCACGCCGGAAGAAATGCGGCGTTTAACCGATATGCTGATCAAGGAACCGCTAGGCCGGGTTTCCGGGGTTTCCAATGTGGAGGTATCCGGAGGACGTGAACGCAAGATACTGGTAGAGCTGGATCAAAGCCGGCTGCAATCTTATGGGATTTCCATTGAACATGTAGTTAAAGTGCTGCACGATAATAATCGGAACCTATTAGCGGGCAGTTATGAATTGGACCAATACAAGTATCTGGTGAGGACAATTGGACAATTCAAAACAGTCGCCGGGATCAGAAAAATCGGATTGGCGAGTACGGCGGAAGGCAATATCATCATGCTGGGTGATGTGGCCAGCATTCGGGATTCTTTTCTGGAACCCGCCGGATATGCGCGCTATGACACGCTTCCTACCGTTACCTTGTATATTCATAAGGAGCGGCAGGCCAACACTATCGAGGTTTGCAATCAAATAAAAATGGCTTTGAAAAAACTCGCGCCCCGGATTAATAAATACGTTCGGGTAGTAACCGTTCTGGATCAATCGATTACCATTCATAAGGCCATTGCCACCGTCAAACAAGCCCTGATAAACGGGGCGGTGCTGGCTGGTTTGGTTTTATTCATTGCGTTTCGCAATATTCGCAGTCCTTTCATAATCGCGATATCAATTCCGATCGCGATTATTGCGGCCTTTATACCCATGTATTTTCAAAATATCACGCTGAATACCATGACCCTGTCAGGCTTAGCCCTGGCCTGCGGGAGTCTGGTGGATGCCAGTATTGTGGTGCTGGATAATATATTCAAAAAAAACCGGGAAGGCATGCCTATACGGGAGGCTGCGGTGGCAGGCAGCGAAGAGGTGGGTTTTGCCATAGTTGCCTCTACCATAACCACGGTGGTAGTATTTCTTCCAATTATTTTTGTAAATAAGGAGATACGTCTGATTTACATGGGTTTGGGGCTCACGGTTATTTATTCCCTTATGGCCTCCTTGTTTGTGGCGCAAACTCTGCTACCGGTTATGGCAAGCCGTATTATTAAGGAAAATCCGCAAACCGTAAAGGGGTGGAGAGAAAAAAAGGGGATATCGGCGGGCAGGATTTTCACCGCTTGCTACCGCCGGCTTTTATCCCTGGCGATGCGTTACCGCTATATTGTTTTGGGGATATTGGCAGTGTTGCTGGGTTTATCTTTTTATTTGAGTACCAAGATAGGCTCTGAATTTATGGGGCGCGTGGAAGAGAACAAGGTGACCGTGAATTTAACCCTGCCAGCCGGCACTAAACTGGAAATATCCAATGATATTGTGAAGCGGGTTGAGCGCTTTTTAGCCAAGGTGCCGGAAGTGAAAAACATGTCATCCTTAGTGGAACAGAGCCGGTCGGAGATACGCATGGAATTTTATCCCGCGTCAAAACGCCGCCGGTCCACCCGGAAAATTATGGATGAATTGCGTCCTCAGCTTACCCAATTCCGGCCGGCTTATGTTTATTTCGAAGAGCAACAAGAAGTGGGGACCAAGATGGTAGTGGTTGATCTTTTCGGCTACGATTATGTAATTTTGAAGCAATTAGCCGTATCCATCGCCAATCGTATGGAAACCCTGCCGGGGTTAAGCGATGTGCGCATTCGCATGAAAGAAGGACGGCCAGAAATGCGTTTTCATGTAGATAAGGCCAAGGCAACTCAACTTGATCTCGAGGTAAAAAGCTTGGCCGAAGAAATTAATACCCAGATGCGCGGAGTTATCGCGACTTATTTTCATACCGAGAGTGAAGAAGTTGAAACCATTGTACGTTTAAAAGAAAAATACCGGAAAACGCTTAATGACATTAACAAGTTAACCGTAACGGATCCGAGGGGGGAGAAATTTTATCTTTCGCAAATCGGGACATTTTCCCCGGGTTTGGGACCTTCCGAGATATGGAGAAAGAATAAATCCCGCATGATCCAGGTTTCGGCTAATGTGTCTATGGATTTAGGATCGGCGACGGATAGCGTTCGCAACGCCTTGGCGGTTATAGATTTCCCCAAAGGATACTATTATCGTTTTGGAGGAAATTACGAAAAAATGATTGCCAGTTCCCGGCAGTTGAGCTTAGCGGTGCTTTTAACCATTGTCTTGGTTTACATGGTGCTGGCGGCGTTTTTTGAATCTTATTATCAACCGATTATTATCATTTTATCGGTCTTGATGGCGGTTATCGGCGTGGTACTGGCCCTTTATTTTACGGGAAAACCGAAAAGCGTGGGAGTATATATTGGACTGCTGATGCTGGCCGGGATGGTAGTAAATCCGGGAATTATTCTGGTGGATAAGATCAATCAATTAACCGCCCGGGGCGCAAAAATTTTCAAAGCGATTTTATCAGCTTCGCAAAGCCGCCTTCGTCCGATTTTAATGACCCTAATCACGGCAATTTTAGGGCTCTTGCCCATGGCTTTGGATCGAAGCGAGGGATCAAATTTATGGGCGCCCTTGGCGATTACGGTGGTGGGCGGACTTATAACCAGTGGAATATTGACGCTGTTTTTTATTCCTTGCGTATATATAATACTGGAAGATATTAGTAAAAGCATACGCGGATTAGTCGCCAGGGTGAGAGCATGGATTAATCGGACGTCCTCTGTGAGGACTGCGTCCCAAGGTTAGAGTAGATGAAAATTACTGATAGGAGAAATTTTATGCGGCAATGGTTTAAAACAATATTTCCAGCCGCCTTCATGGTGTTGGGGGTTTTTCTGGTTGTTCATCTTTCGGCTGAGTCCCGGCAGCCGGGATCTCGGGAGAAGGTTATAGCCGTAGCGGCGGATAATGAACCAGCTTCTGCGACGCGGGAGGAATTATTGCCGGAAAAGGAAAGTTCGCGGGAACCGGTGGAGGAAGATGAACTGGCGGAAGAATTTCTCTTAGAGCCGGAATTCGATGAGGAGCTGCCGGGAACCGGAGCCAAAGAGAAGCCGGCCCCATCCCCGGAAGTTGAAGATAAAGAGTCCTGGGAGGAAGAAGCGGAATTCTGGGAGGAAGAGAGCGAAGAAAAAATCGAGCCTCTGGAAAAGATAGAATCAGCGTTGCGGGAAGGAGCGCGCATTCCGGGCATTTTAAGCAACCTGGAGGATTGCAAGCGGGCGGCGATTATAAACGATATGCGTATTCAGGTTGCGATTAAGGAAATTCGTTATTCCCGATATAAAGTTTTGGAGGCGGAAAGGGATTTTCTGCCGAAGGTACAAATGAATTGGGAACGTAAGGATGGGATTTCCGAGGAAGATCAGAAGGAAGAGAGCTTTGACTCCATGAAATATGGACTTGAAGGGAATCAGACTATTTTTCACGGTGGTAAATTGGTATATACTTTAAAACAGGCCAAGATTGATTTGAAGGTCGCCCAAAAGAAGTTTCTCCAGGCCCATCAAGAAGTGATTTTTAAAGTTGAGAAGGCTTATTATGAATTGGTGAAAGCCCAGTTGGTTTTTGAGATACAGGCTGATATGTCCAAAGTAGCTGAATCGGGTCTATCCTTTTCGCGGGAAGCGTATCAGGCAGGTTTGAATTCCTATAGTGAATTTCTGAATATTCAATCCCAAACCGATCAGACCTATTATCATCTTTTGGCCGCTCAGCAGGATATTTCCTTGGCGGAATTGGAATTGCGCACGGCCTGTAATATCGATTCCGCCATTGGCATTCAGATAGATGCCGTGCTTACTTTTATGGATTTCGATTTTAATTATTCCCTGGATGAATGTCTGGAGCTGGCCTTTAAAAACCGGCCGGATCTGGCGCTCAATGAATTAACCTCCTTGTCCAATTTATATGGAATTAGATTGGCCAAGGCGGAAGGCATGCCGAAGATAGAGATTATCGGCACCGTGGGTAAAAACGGCGAGAATAAAAAAGGCGAGAGAATGGAATTGACCGATGAATGGGCCTTGAAATTCCAGGCTTCCTGGACGCTGGGAGCTAATTCCGCCGAATATATCTGGGAAAAAGAAGAAACCTCGCCTACGGAATTCGGCGAACAGAATAATATTAAATCATCGACCACGCAAAAGGCCACCTTGCAAATTTTCGATAAACTGGAAAATTTTTCCAAGTTGGCGGAAGCCCGGGTTGAAATGGCAAGTTCCGACGCGGATTTTGTGGAATTAAAGGGTAAAATTGCCGGTGAAGTGGAAGAGCATTATTTTGATTACCAAAAAGCCATGACCATGGTAACCGCTTCGCTTTCCAAGATAAAGTTTCGTGAAAAAGAACTTGAGATTAACCGCGCCCGTCAGATGATGGATGAAATTCCATTATCCCAGGTTTTGAATTCGGAATTGCAATTGGGGGAAGCGCGCGTGAATTACGTAGAGGCCTTAGGCGATTATTATACGGCGATTGCCGGACTGTTTAAAGCCATGGGGCTTGCCCGGTAAAAATCGCCGGCTTATTCGGGGGAAGTCCAGGGGTTGGCTGCAAGGAGGATCCACATGGTGTAATATAGAAAGGATTGATATTTTACAAACAGAGTTCCAAGCAGGGAAAACCGGCTT
>DAOVYW010000254.1 GCA_030635415.1 Candidatus Firestoneibacteriota bacterium | reverse complement strand
TAGTACCGGCACTAAAATTGCCTGAGCCATCACGTCTTACTATAGCGCTGGCAGCACTACTGTCGGTTGCAGCATTGGCTAGAACCGCACTTATATTGCTGCCGCCCAGATCAATTCCCAAATATACTTTTTTTAAGCTTGCCATAGCTGCTCCGTTGATTTTCCCACTATTTTATGCCGCCTGATATAATATTTCAAGATATATTTAAGCTTCCGGGCCAATACTCCAGTGCAGTCTGTTGGTGAACAAAATGACGTAATAAATCCATTGACCATCCCCGGTCGCGCCATGCCAAAAATTCATCATGGTAAATAAGCAGGCCGCCGGCCGGCCGGTTAAACCGGGACGATGCCGCCCGGCACATTTCCGGGAGATCATTAATGGATTGCCGGGAAGCTAATTCCGGTTCATCCATCCACAGCAGGTTAAAAGTAGCAAGCCAATCGAGCCCGCCGCGTGATACCCCGCCCAAACATCCAGCCCAGATGCCTTCGCCATCCAGTACACCCAGCAAGGTAATCCCGGGCTTGGAGATACGCGAGAAAAAACCCTCAAGCAGAGCATGCGGCCAGCCATACCATTGGGGTTCCGGCGTATCTACTCCCGATTCCCGGGCAGCATTTCTAAGGGCGGTTATAATCTCCCGGGACGGATGAATCCCGGGAGATGCTATTTGGGTGGCCACGCGATTAACTATGGGGTTTAAAATATCCAACGCGGTATTTTTAAGTATTGCCCGCCATTCCACGCATCCGGAAGAAAGCGGGGATAAGGCGGCCAGCCTCTCGAGCTGTTCCGGATCCGGATCAAGCCATTGAAATTCCGGATTCAGCATGGGATCACCTCCCATAATTTTACTCCCCGGCCGGGAACCACTACTTTAATCTCATCCTTCCCGCCTAGAAATTTATTGCCATTCCAGAAATCCTTAAGCACAAATTTCCCTTCCCACCGGACCATGGTTTCTATGCCAGCCGGACTGCGGTTGATGGCCGCAATAAAAAGGCGATTACGGAATTTGTGAAAGGTCAAACGAATTCCAGGATTATCCAGAGTCAAAGGCCGGGGAACCCCCTTTTGCTTAAGCAGACGTAAAATTCCAGTTTTAGAAAAGTCCGGCAAGTAATAAAACCCCCCGGATTTCCTACCCGTTTTTTTTCCGGACCTGGTTTTTTTGATTTTACTCTTCGCCAGTTCACGCCAGGAAGTATGCTCCGCAGCGGCCGGATGGTCCGGGAGCGGACCGACCACTAAAATATTTACGCCGGCTTCCAGCAGTTTAACCACCAAGGATTGAAATTTAGCGCCCGCATGATTTGAACCCGGAACTAATACGAGGTGCGACCGGCGTAAACGGTCCAGCCCAACATCCCCCGGGCACTTTAAATAGGCATAATGATTATGCTGCAGCAAACCCTCCAACTGTTCGTATAAATTTTGATAAACCTCGGTTTCATCATCCCAGCCGTTTTTTTCTCCCCCAGCCTTTGGCTCCACCCCTCCTAATAAGTCCCAACGGGGAGCCGGCGGGGTTTGAATATATTTAGAGCGTTCGAGTTCGGGAATAGTAAGCAGAATAATATCACCGTAAGCCCGGCTCTCCATAAATCCTTCCCCCAAGGCCGAATTTTGTAAAGTTTCCCAGATAAGGCGGTGCGAATGGCGCGGAGCACCCCGGCGGTCGGATAAAAACCCGGGCCATTGCCCAGCGCCTACCGGCGAGAGTGCGTTCCAGGCGCGCATACCGGCTGCCATATTGCGTAGAACTCTGAATTCGGCCTGCTGATTATTATCTTCCCTCAGTCCTATTCGGGCTTGAAATCCCGCCAGAAAGCTGTTCTGACATACCAAAGAGGATAGAGCTTCTGACTCGTGTTCGGCATCAGTGTTATATAAGGGCAATTCCGGCATGGCATATGCGAAACAGCGGCAACGTTCAAGTTCCGGCAGATTATTCGGAAATTCTACCGTGGGGATCGTTGCCAGATAAACTGGAATACGGTCAAGACCTATTCCGGAAAAAATATCATGTAGATTTTCAGCCGCCTGTATGAAGTATTCTTCGCGAAAACGCGCCCAATCAAGCAGCCGGATATCCGGAAAGATTCCGGCTTCAGGTTGAGACCGGGGAGGATCGATTTCCTGAAAAGAGGTGAAATTGGTTTTATATCTCTCATTTACGGATTTGATTTGCTTGTATTTTTTTTGAAGAAAAGACCGGTAGAGAACAATAGCGTCTTCATGATAATCTGCGGCAAACGCAGCCAGACCAGGACCCCATCCCGGAGCCTGAGTAAGACCGATTCCCATAACCGGACCATCGGGATAAATTACCGAATCCACGCTTTGGTTCAATGCGAGGGCAAATGGTTTTAAAGTTTCCAGGAAAACCCGGGAAACCAGCGAGGGCAGAGTGAAAACCTCTCCGCCAAAACAAGTGCTGGAAAGAATAAAATTCCCCTTGGCATCCCTAGCCAAGGTTTTT
>DAOVYW010000145.1 GCA_030635415.1 Candidatus Firestoneibacteriota bacterium | reverse complement strand
TTGAGACAGAGATGGGGGTATTCCGAATGCTTGTTTGGTGTGCGTGGACAAAGGCTCTGCTCTGGATTATTTTTACTTTCCCGTGACATCTCCTGCCGAAGCCTATTCGACTCTTGATACATGGATTTCCGCGGATGGCGGCCGGTGGAGCAATGATCAGGTGAATCGCGCCAATACATTGACAGTTCGGGCACTTCTTTCGCCCGGTCCCGGGGTCAAAACCATCAAAATCTGGTTTGCGGAAAGCACTGGCGCCTCGAATGTCTCGGGACTGATGCGCTGCGAGGAGGCGGTTATCGAGTTAGTTGAGGGGACACCGACCAATACACCTACCAATACGGCCACCTACAGCCCCACCGCTACACCAAGCAATACCCCCATCCCCACACCGAGCAATACGTCTACACCTACGCCTACCCCCAGCCCCAGCCCGACATTTACACCTACACCTACCAATATGGCCGCCTCCAGCCCCACGTCTACACCAAGCAATACTCCCAGCTCTACGCCGACATTTACACCTACACCTACCAATATGGCCGCCTCCAGCCTCACATCTACACCAAGCAATACTCCCAGCTCTACGCCGACATTTACACCTATACCTACCAATACGGCCGCCTCCAGCCCCACATCTACACCAAGCAATACTCCCAGCTCTACGCCCACACCAACACATACGCTTATCGTTATCGGCACCAGTAGCGAGACACCAACTATTACTCAGACCTATACCATTTCTCCAACCTCTAGTATAACTCCCACTGATACTATTAGTCCTACCATTACGCTGACACCTACCATTAGCCCGACACTGCCGCCTACTCCTACTTTTACTCCCTGCGTGGTTTTCTATCTGGATAAAAACCGTTTTACGCCGGGCAGGGAGAGCTTGAAAATCAGGGTAGGGATGATAAAAGAAGATGAGTTCAAGGTTACAATTTTTACTTTGGCTGGTAGACGGGTCTGGCAGACGCGGCCCGGATCTTTTAACGACGGATATTACCGACTGGAATGGGACGGCCGCAATCAGGAAGGGCAGGATGCGGCTTCGGGAGTTTATTTTGTTGTACTGGAAAGCCATGGCCGGCGTGAAATTCGAAAGGTATTACTGATTAAATGAGAAGAGCTCCAGAGTGGTTAAAACTGGTGGTATTGGGACTTTTTCTGGAGGCCGGTCCGGCCTGGTGCGGGGAAGGAACGACCGGCGCCGAGTTTTTACATCTCATACCCGGCGCCCGTTCGGCCGCTTTGGCAGGGTGCTATTCCGCCCTGGGTGAGGATGCTGAGTCCGCTTTTTATAATCCGGCCGGCATATTAGGCTTGCTTAATCCCCAGATGGGACTCAGCCATCTATCCTGGTGGGATGACATTACCTTTGATGCCATATGGGGGGTACAGCCGCTGAGTGAACTCAGCGCTCTGGGATTTACAGCGGCTTATTTAAATGTGCCTCCTTTTAACAGCACCGGTGAGCCAGACATTAAGACCGAACAAGCCTGGGACCTGCTGGCAGCCGGTAGTTATGCGCTTAAACCTATAAAGCATTTGGCAGTCGGAGGCCGTCTTAAATACCTAATGTCTAATTTAGGCTCGTCCCGTTCTTGGGGTCTGGCTCTGGACGTGGGGGCAAAATATTTTTTGCTTAATGATCAACTGCTCCTGGCCGCGACATTAGACAATGCCGGCTTTTTAACAGCTTTCCAGGAATCCAGGGATTCCCTGCCTTTGAATTTTGGAATAGGCGCAGCCTACCGGTTTTGGCCGGATGATCCCCATCGGATTTCTTTGGGGGCCGAGTTGGAAGTGCCCCTGCAGGGAGCCGGGTGGTGGGCTTTGGGAGCAGAGGGCTGGTTATGGAATTTACTGGCGCTCCGGGCCGGGATCAGGAGCGCTGATGCCGAAGACTGGCTTAACCTGGGGGCCGGCCTGCGTTGGCAGAGAATACATATTGATTATGCTCTCTCGCCGCTGGGAACTTTGGGCTTGGTCCACCGTTTTTCCGCCAGTTTTGATTTTGGAAGCCAGCGCCGTCTGGCTCGGCCCGAGCTAGAAGTGAGAATACTTACCAAACAGTTTGTTTATCCGGACGGGGAGGTGGGGCGCGAGGTGCGCTTTGTTTCCTCGGTACAGGCCGCGGCCGGGATAAGTTATTGGGAACTGGTGATTTCCGATCGTGCCAAGCGGCAAGTCCGGCGTTTCGAGGGGCGCGGTAAATTACCTGTGACCATTGTTTGGGACGGGCACAATGACCAGGGCACCCGGATGGAGCTGGAAGATTACTACCTTTACCATTGCCGAATTTCAGACCGTCTGGGATACACCGTCCGGTTAGACGGGGAAATCCTGCCGGTTTCCTTTACCAAACTTCCCCGTTTGAAGGTGCTGCCACGGGATATTTTCGCCGGGAAAGTAAGCTTTACTCCCAAGTCTTTTGAGCAGGTAAGGGAGTGGTCACTCGCGATTGTCAGTAATGACGGCCGCACGCTTAGAAACTATGCGGGTGCGGGAAATATTCCCAAGGATCTGGTTTGGGATGGCAGGAATGAGGAGCAATATCCGGTGGCTATCAAGGAAGGATTCCATTTTGTCTTGAATGTCAAAGATAAACAGGGAAATGAGGTTCAAAGCGTTGCTCCCCTGGTAGTGGTGGATACGGGAACCAAGGTTCGGACGGATTCGGGTTTATTCCTGGCGGAGAAGATACCCTTTAAATTAAAACTGCCGGCTGGAGTTAAAATTCAAGGTTGGGTCTTGAATATCTTGGATGCCAAGAGAGGGGAAGTCATTCGAACATTTGATGGTTCCGGCTGGCTATCCCAGTCCCTGGTTTGGGATTCCCGCGATGATAAAGGGTGTTTGGTGTCTACAAACCGGAAGTATAATTACGTCCTTCGGATGCAGGACTCCTTGGGCAATGTATGGCAGCAGGCCTCGGTTTTGCCGGCTACGGATATGAGGGTTTTATCGCAAACCCCGGAGATGACAAAATTGAAGATAGAGCAGATCTTGTTTGATTTTGATGAGGCGGAACTAAAACCGGACATGTTCGAAAAACTGCGGAAGACCGCGGATCTGGTAAAAATGTATCTGCCGGAAAAAGTGGAAGTATTTATTGAAGGACATACCGATGAAATCGGCTCTAAGGAATATAACCTGGAACTGTCTTTGAAAAGGGCGAAAATGGTTATGCGCTATTTAGTGGAGGAAGAGGGATTGCAATCATCCCTTATCAGGATGGAAGGTTACGGCAAGCACCGGCCTCTGAAAAGCGGGAGGAGAGTCCAGACCCGGGCCAGGAATCGGAGAGTGGAAATCACCCTCACCCTGCCCCGCTGATACAAAATCCCTGGGCAGGCACTGGGGCCTGCCCCTACGAAAAATTCAAAATACCTATGCCTTTGTAGGGGCACCCCCTGTGGTTGCCCATCAAAATTCCTGGTGAAGGTATTACTCTTTTAAATTTTTTTTCCGTTTCCCCATAATACGATCGTATTCCTCTGCATTGGGCAACTGGACCGTAAAAGTTGTACCAACTCCAAGTTTGGAATCCACCTCAATATCTCCGCCGTGCTCGGTAATGATATTATTGCATATCGCCAGTCCCAACCCGGTTCCTTTGCCTGCTGGTTTAGTGGTGAAACTGGGACTCCAAAGGCGATCAAGGTTTTCACGAGGGATGCCAGGGCCATTGTCCTGGATAGTGAAATGTGCTTGGCCGGGGGAAGGATAAAGTTCGATATTCAGCGAAGGATTTGGAGTAGAGGCCAGGGCGTCCGCCGCGTTGGCAATAAGATTAACCAGGACCTGGGTGATTTGCACCGGATTGCCTTTTATTGAAAAAGGGATTTCCTCAACTTTGGTTTTCATGCCGCCCAGATGCTTAGTTTTAGGCTGACAGAGTTGAATGGCGTCACTCAAACAAGTTCGCAGGTCGATTTGCTCTGTTTTTCCGCCCTGACCATGCGAGAAAGTGCGCATGCCGTCTACGATTTTCCGGAGGCGTTCGACACCTGTTTGCAGTGCTTCGATGATTCCGCTGATATTCGGAAGCATAAGAGACGCGGCGCTGTTTTTACCTGTGGATTCCAGATATGCGCCCAGATCTTTTTCTCCCATAGTTTGCCAAAAAATTTTAAGCAAGATGGTATTGCCATGAAGGATAGTTAAAGGATTGTTAATTTCATGTGTAATGCCGGCCGCCATGGTTCCCAGGGAGATCATGCGGTCAGCCTTGACCAGCTGCTGGGCCCGTTCTTGGGCCAGACTCTCCATTTCCAGGGAGTATCGGCGTAATTCCTCATTTGCTTGTTTAAGGGAGTTTTCATTGGCAACTACCCGCCGCCCTACCGCCAGACGGCTTTTCAATTCATCTTTATTAAAAGGTTTGGTAATGTAATCATGGGCTCCGGCGTCCAGCCCGGAGGCGATTTCCTCGGGCCGGTCATTGGAGGTTAACAAGATGATGTAGATAAAGTTATTGCTCTTTTGATTTTGCAGGCGGCGGCAGAGCTCCAGACCGTCGGGTTCAGGCATTATCCAGTCCAGCAGGGCTATGCTGGGTATGGGAGGTCGGCTGAGAATATCCCACGCTTCCGGGCCGTTCTTGGCCAATACTACTTCATAATTCCACTCGGTAACCGATTTTTCCAATATGCGCAAGGATATTTGATCATCATCAGCTATTAATATGCGCATTTTAGCTCCTGGAGATACCGGATGGGCAATATCATAAATGGTCTACCCGATTTCTGGTACTGGTTATAGTATCGGTCTTAGGGAGGAAAAAGTAAATTGAAAACATTCTGCCGGAATCCGGAAAATTCTGAAAAAGTAAAACAAAAAGTTGAAAACTACCGGTATTTAGTTATAATGACGACTTAAAAACCGCCCCTGCGGAAAACAATATGACCTACACACGAATGGCACTAACTTAAACATTAGCAAAGGGATTTATTAAAAAATGAATCTGAAAAAATCAATATCGGTCTTTATTCTGATGGGATTTTGGAGTTCCGCATTGCCGGTGGGGGCGTCCGAACCTTTGTCAATATTTGTAAGCATTTTGCCACAGGCCCTCTTTGTCGAACGGGTCGGTGGTAAGCATGTCAAGGTAGAGGTTATGGTAAGGCCCGGCCATAGTCCGGCGACCTATGAGCCGACTCCCAAACAAATACTGGCTCTGGCTGGGGCAAAGATATATTTTCGCATTGGCGTTCCTTTTGAAGAAACCTGGATGGAAAGGATCAAAAGCCTTAATCCCGGTTTGCATATCGTAGATACCCGGCAAGGTATCCGTTTGCGGGATAAGGATCCGCATATTTGGCTGAGCCCCCGGCGGGTAAAAATACAAGCGGCAACGATTCGGAACACGCTGGCGTCTCTGGATATCCGGCATCAAAAGGATTATGATGAGAATTTACGGCAGTTTCAAAATGAATTAACCAAACTCGACCAGGATCTGAAAACCATTTTGGCTCCTCTGGAGAAACGCAGGTTTATGGTTTTTCATCCCTCCTGGGGGTATTTTGCCGCGGACTATGGACTGGAAATGGTGCCGATAGAAATAGAGGGCAAAGATCCCGGGCCGCGCACCCTGGCACGCTTAATTGTCCGGGTTGAAACCCAAGGTTTTAAAACTATTTTTGTCCAGCAGCAGTTCAGTAATAAAACCGCGGCTGCTATTGCCAAGGCCCTTGATGCGCGGGTAGTGGTAATTGATCCTCTGGCGCCGGATTATTTTACGAATTTGCGCCGTACAGCCAAGCTGATAGCCGGTCAAGACCATGAGTGATGCTAAGCCCATCATTGAATTTAATAAGGTGTTTTTTCAATACCGCGATATTTCCGTGCTGGAGAATATCAGCCTCGAAATCCATGATAAAGAATTTCTCGCCGTGGTTGGTCCGAACGGGGGTGGCAAGACCACGCTGCTCAAACTTTTACTGGGTTTGGAAAAACCAAGTAGCGGTGTCCTGAGGGTTTTTGGCCGTAAACCTCAAGAAATACGTTCCCAAATCGGGTATGTTCCCCAACATGCCCATATGGCTAAAAATTTCCCGATTAGCGTCGAAGACGTGGTCTTGATGGGGAGAATGAATTCCCGCAGCCTGGGTCTTCGCGGTACGCGGGAGGACCGGGAAGCGGCTGAGCGCGCTATGCGGGCGGTGGAAATCCTGGAACAGCGCCACCGCTGTATGGATGAGCTTTCCGGAGGTCAGCGCCAGCGGGTTCTATTAGCACGGGCAATAGTGGGTGAGCCCCGGCTGTTGGTATTGGATGAACCTACAGCCAGCGTGGACAGCCAGGTGGAACGGGGAATTTT